>CADBNU010000131.1 GCA_902796085.1 Heyndrickxia coagulans | reverse complement strand
TTTTTTATGTCGAAATCAATTTTATTCACTTAATGCTTGTTCTAAATCTTCCAGTAGGTCCTCGATATCTTCACAACCAATAGAAATGCGGATTAATCCATCTGTAATACCAAGTTCTTCTCTTCTTTCTTTTGGAATAGAAGCATGAGTCATTTTAGCTGGAACAGAAATTAAACTTTCAACTGCACCTAAACTTTCTGCTAATGTAAATAACTTTATTTTCCTTAATAATTGATCAGCTTTTTCAGCACTACCAACATCAAAGCTAATCATCCCACCGAAACCACGAGATTGCGTTTTATGAATTTCATGACCAGGATGAGTATCTAAGCCTGGATAATATACTTTATGAACTGCTTTATGATTTACAAGAAATTGGGCAACACGATTTGTATTTTGTTCAATTTCTTCCATCCGTAGTGCTAATGTTTTAATGCCACGAATTAATAACCAAGAGTCATCCGGTCCTAATACGGCACCGACAGAATTTTGAATAAAATGCAGGTCCTTTGCCAATTGGTCTGAATTCACGACAACAACTCCTGCCACTACATCACTATGGCCACCTAAATATTTTGTTGCACTATGAACGACAATATCTGCGCCTAAATGAATGGGGTTTTGCCAATAAGGGGTTGCAAACGTATTATCTACGATTAAAAGTAAATCGTTAGCTTTAGCTATTTTGCTTACCCCTTTTAAATCTGTAATTTTTAATAATGGGTTCGTTGGAGTTTCTACATAAATCGCTTTTGTATTTGGTTTGATTGCTTTTTCAACATTTTTCAAATCACTTGAATCAACAAAACTAACATCAATATTAAACTTACTTAATACTTTTGTTGCAAGTCTGAACGTTCCACCATACACATCATCAGTTGCAATAATATGGTCACCGCTTGAAAATAATTGAAAAACGGATGTGATGGCTGCCATCCCTGAACTAAAAGCAAAACCGGCAACACCACCCTCGATATCACGAATTAAAGCTTCTAATGCTTCTCTTGTTGGATTTCCTGTCCGTGCATATTCATATTGAAAATTTCCTATTCCTTCTTGTTTAAATGTACTAGCATGGGAAACGGGGATAGAAACTGCTCCAGTGTTTTTATCGACCGATATTCCACCATGAATCATTAATGTTTTTTTTCGCACAATTCTTCCTCCTAATCGACCATGTTCTGACAAGCATTGTAATGATAAATATTCTGAGACAAATAACGTTCGCTACCATCAGGAAAAATAACGATGATATTGGATCCATTTGGTGCTTTTTCCGCTTCTTTTAATGCTGCAGCAAAGGCACAGCCAGATGAACTACCAACAAGCAGGCCCTCATTTCGGGCTAGTTCTTTTACTTGGCTAAACGCCTCTTTATCTGGAATTGTATATATTTTATCAAAATGTTCCTTGTTCATAAACTGTGGTAAAAATTCCATACCAATTCCTTCTGTATCATGTGGTCCCGGATCTCCACCATTAAGGATAGATCCTTCTGGTTCGACAATGACCGTTTTAATAGTAGGATTTTTTTCTTTGAAATAACGTGCACAACCAGAAAATGTGCCTCCACTACCTGCTCCCGCAACAAAAATATCAACTTTTCCTTCTAAATCATTATAGATTTCCGGTGCAAGTGTTTCATAATAGGTTATTGGATTTGCTTCATTTTCAAACTGCAATGGACAATAGGAATCAGGGATCTCTTTTTCTAATTCCTTAGCCTTTTCAATCGCACCAGCCATTCCTTTTTCAGTTGGCGTATGGATAATTTTCGCACCTAAAGCTTCCATTAATATTTGTTTTTCTACACTAAATTTTTCAGGAACAACAAAGATAACGTTAATATTTGTATGAATAGCAGCAAGTGCTAATCCTATTCCTGTGTTTCCAGCAGTTGGTTCAATAATTGTGCCGTTCGGTGATATTTTCTTTTCTGTAATTGCCGTTTCTAATAACTTTTTCCCTAAGCGGTCTTTAACACTACCACCAGGATTTAAATATTCCAATTTTGCATAAATATTAACCCGATCTTTGTAAGGGTGTTTGCAAATTTTTACAAGAGGGGTGCGACCAATTGCTTGTTTAATATTTTCAAAAACAGCCATAAATACTCATCCTTTTATGCGAAAATTTCTTTCCATTCATCCTTTTTAGAAAGCATTTTACGAGCAATCTCTTGAGCTCCTTCAAGACTATGACTCTCTGCCCATCCACATTGTACTGGATTACAAGCTGGAACTTCCGTAGCATTCACAACATCAGTTAATGTTTTTTCTAACAGTTCTAAAAATGCATCATAATCTCCATCATTAATAACAGAAATATAAAATCCTGTTTGACAACCCATCGGACTCACATCAAAAATTGTATCATGGTGATTTCGAATATGTTCTGCCATCATATGTTCTAATGAATGTAAAGCTGGCATTTCCATATGTTCTTTATTTGGCTGACAAAAACGGACATCGTATTTATAAATTTTGTCTCCATTTATTCCTTCACTAACGCTTGCTAATCGAACATAAGGCGCTTTTACTTTTGTATGATCAAGATTAAAACTTTCTACATTCATTTTCTTCTTATCCATATTAATACCTCCAATAATAAATCCTACTATATTAGTATGATATCTTTCATTGGAATTGTAAAGGAAAATTCATTTTCAAAAATAACAAGATTTATCACATTTAATATTATTTGGAAAACAAAATGATTGACAATTTTTATTAAAATTCATACTATACAAGTAGGAATTATATGATTTATTGTATCATAAGTATACAAAATCTTCAGCAAAACTTGAGTAACGTCAATTGTTATTAATTAAAATGATGGAGGTTTGACCATGGGTAGAGAATTTGATCAATTATTTGATGAATGGGCATTGACATATGATGATACCGTCGATGGAAAGGACGAACAATATAAAGAAGTATTCTCAAAGTATGAATATATATTAAATACTGTAGCTCGGAAAGCAAAGGGAACCGTTTTAGAGTTCGGGGTTGGTACTGGGAACTTGACAAAGAAATTAATTGAAAAAGGGCATCGCGTCGTCGGAATCGAACCTTCTAAAGAAATGCGTACAATCGCAAAACAAAAGATACCTTCACTTGATGTTTACGACGGAGATTTTTTACTTTTTCCAAAAATTGATGAATCTATTCAAACAATTGTTAGCTCCTATGCCTTTCATCATTTAACTGATGAGGAAAAGGAAAAGGCGTTTGCATTATATGCTTCTTTATTACAAACAGGAGAAAAGATTGTATTTGCTGATACAATGTTTGAGAATGAAGAAGCAAGGAACATTATTATAAATTGGGCAAAAGAAAAAAACTACGATCGTTTAGTCGAAGATTTACAAACCGAATACTACACGTATATTTCAATTTTAAAAGACATACTAATAAAAAATAATTTTACTGTAACTTTTCAACAAATGAACAAGTTTGTCTGGATACTTGAAGCGATAAAAAAATAATCCGTTCTGTTAAACTGTCTTAATTTTTGTTTAAGACAGTTTCTTTTTCATCTTTTCACTGTTTTCGTTATAATAAAATAACCGTGCAATTACATACAATTGGAGACACTTTAGATGACTGAACGATTATTTTATACGAATCCAAAAATTTATGAATGGGAAACCGAGATAACCGATGTGTTTCAGTATAATGATTTTTATTATGTCACATTAAAAGAAACAGCCTTTTATCCAGGAGGTGGTGGTCAACCGGCGGATTTAGGGTGGATTGATAGTTACAAAGTTGTTGATTGTATAAAACGAGATAACGAAGTTTAACATGTTTTAAAAGAAAAGCCTGAAGAAAAAATGGTCCATTGTAAAATTGATTAGTATCGTCGCATTGATCATACCCAACATCATTCTGGTCAACATTTATTATCAGCCGTTTGTCTTAATTTATTTGATGTTAATACAATCTCCTTTCATTTAAGTCATGAAACAGCTACTGTCGATTTAGACGTTTCATCTCTTACTCAGGAACAACTCCATCAAATTGAACAAACCGTAAATGAACATATTATTGCTAATCATAAAGTTAATGTTTTTTATATTAATCGTGATGATGCTGTCCATTATAATATCCGAAAAATTCCAAAGGACATTGATCGTCTCAGAATTGTTCAAATTGAAAATGTTGAATACAATGCTTGTGCCGGTACCCATGTCCAATCTACAAGTGAAATTGGATTGTTAAAGCTATTAAAAACTGAGAAAATAAAAGGAAAAATTCGATTATATTTAATTTGTGGTTTACGTCTCTTAAAGGATTATAACGAAAAACATCAATTAGTTACAGAATTAACAAAAACGCTTACTACCGGTCAAGCGTTATTAATCCATCAAGTGGTTAAAATGAAACAAGATAAAAATGAAAAAGAGCGAAAATACGTATCCCTTTTCAATCAATATATGCAGAGTTATTAAGTAAACAATTAGTTAAAGAACAAGGAAAAGAGAAAGTGTTTCAAATTTATCAAAATCATAGCATTAAAGAACTAAACATCTTAAGCGAAAAATTAATAAAAAATGGTGTTGAGTTTATTGTTTTAGCTACAAAAGAGGAAAATAAATTAATCATTTCACAAAACGGGAATCTTGCTATCCATTGCGGAAAAATGGTTAAGGAATTGGCTGGAAAATTGACTGGTAAAGGCGGAGGTAATGAAAACAAAGCTCAATGTTCTTTTCCTAACGGACAAACCTTGGAACAATTTTTTCTATATTTAAAAAATACATTTTAAATGAACGTAACAATCCCCAGAATTAAATTTAATATGCTTCTGGGGAGTTTGTTTTACATTACAATATCATTTAATTTGTAGAATTCGATCGTTGTTCTTTCAGTAAATCACGAATTTCTGTTAATAATTTTTCTTCTTGTGTTAATTCATTATCATCACTAGCTTCCTCTTGAGCCTCTTTTTCTCGCAATTTTTTCAGTTTATTATATGCCTTTATTACAATAAATAAGGAAAATCCAATGATTAAAAAGTCAACAATGGTTTGGATAAAAGCACCATATTTAATATTTCCTATTGTTAGGTGGGCAAATGTCTCCTTACCAACAACATAACCAAAAATAGGCATTATAATATCATTTACTAAGGATGTTACAATTTTATTAAATGCCGTACCGATTAAAACACCGATTGCTAGATCCATTACATTTCCCTTCATAGCAAATTCTCTAAACTCTCTCCACATTTCAATCATCCCTTCAAAAAGAAATTTAATGCAATTATTATTCCATATAATACCGTAATGTTAATAGGTATTATGTACTAATTTTTTTAAAAAAACGTGATATGACATTTTTTGGCAAACTAAGAAAAGGTTTACTGCTTTCAGTTGATCTATTCATATCCATAGACAAGTATTTGTTTTTTACGCATATGGTAATAGTAGACAAGCAATAAGGGGAGGATATCATGAATCAATTTTTTATTATTAATAGTAGGAAAATTCCTAAGATTTTTTTATTGATTTTATGTGTAGTTGCAGCTTTTATTTGGTACAACTTTCAAATGAAAGTAGTCCCTGTTTCTAATGAAAATCAAACAAATAGAGAAATCCAAATGATTACAGGTGAATTTGTGACAGAAACGGCCGATGGTAAAAAAATTGAAGTTTATCGATTCGACCCAGGAACCATTTATTTGAAAAAAGGAGAAGAAGTGGATTTAAAAATTTTGGGTGTGAACGGAGATGAGCATACATTCCTCATAGAAAATACAGACATTAAAGGAAGGATTGAAAAAGGGAAAGAGACTGTTGTTCCGTTACAATTTGATAAACCTGGTACTTACAGGCTCATTTGTATAACACATAAAGATAAAGAGAATAACGGACCTATGATTGCTTATATTATAGTGGATTGATGGATTATTCGGACCCGACTACTTAAATATAAACTTTTTCGAAGTCGGGTCGTTCCATTACGTATGTTAAAATTCTTCTATTTTTCAAGTAGACTGTCTACCGTTCCGTCCATAAAATTGTTTAGAAATTGGTCATACGTTTCATTTAAACCTTGTTGTACTTCATCCTTTTTTTTGTTCCCTTTCATACTTGGCTCAAAATGTAAACCAGCTAAATTTTTCGAATCAAAATGATTCATTTGGCTCACTCCTTTACATGTTTACAATATTTTCTCTGTAAGTTTCATAAAATATGTGAACAGCACCTTAGAAAATATTGTTAAGAATGTATGTAAAGAAGATTTATTCGATTTCCTTTAATACTTTACCAATAACTTTAGATAATTGACTCGCTACAATCGAACGTTCATTTTCTTCTTTTACTAATATGTCTGCACATCGACCATGTAAATAAACGGCGTTCGCCAAAGCAGCTTTCATATTTTTCTCACTGCAAATGAACGCCAATAACATACCTACTAACGTATCGCCTGAACCACCTTTTGCTAATCCAGCATTCCCTGTCGGATTGATCAATCCTGTGCCATCTGGAAATGCAATTACGGTATGTGTACCTTTTAAAACAACAATGACTCCATGATCAGTAGCATATTGCTTTGCATATTCAATACGATTCTGCTGGATCTCATACGTACTAATATTTGTGAGTCGACTAAACTCACCAGGATGTGGTGTTATAATAATTGGTGCAGTTCTTTTCGGATAATTTCTTTTAATTAAAGCGCCTGCGTCAAGTATGACTGGAATCTCCGATTTCCATATTGTATCTAATGCTTGTTCAATTTTGACCTGTTCCGTTAATCCCGGTCCGATGGCAATCGCATGAATCCGCTCTGGAATTTTTCCTATTGCTAATTTGTCGAGTGCATCAAATGAAAACGTTGCCTCTGGTACATGTTGGGCAATAATATTTGAAGCAAATTTACTTGTGCCTACGATTAGTTTACCGATTCCCATCTTCAATGCTCCTTTGGCGGCTAAAACTGCACTGCCAGGCATTTCATCGGTGCCTGCAATAAGTAAACCTGTACCGAAAGTTCCTTTATGGGAATATGCATCTCTTTTGTGCAGTGTTTTCTTAACATCTTGCTCACTCCAAATTTTCCACTTTGAAGTTTGTGGTAGACCAATGTCAACATAATCAATCTTTCCGTAATATTTTCCCGAAGGTAATAAATATGCTGAAGGTTTCACACCATGGAGCGCAAATGTATAGTGAGCATGAAAAGCTAAGTCACATTGACCAGAATCTGATAAAACGCCTGTCGGCAAATCTACAGATATCTTTAAACCGCACTGTTCATTACACCATTCAACAACTTTTATATAAGTTTCCCTTAATGGTAATTTTGTTCCTACCCCGAGCATACAGTCAATGATGACATCATAATGATCGTCATTTATTTTCAGCGACCATGTGTACCCAATACTCTCATAATAACGTAAATGTTTTTTTGCCACATCACTTTTTGGACCTCCAAACGGAAAGACTAAGTCAACTAGAAATTGGTTTTGTTTTAAATATCTTGCTAATACAATTCCATCGCCACCATTATTTCCTGTACCACTTAAAATTAAAATTTTTTGATTCGGCTTAATTAATTTTTTTATTTTGTAATATAATCCCCTTCCTGCCGATTCCATTAACGTTTCAAGCGATAAACCATTTAAATTTGCTTTAGAATCTGCTTGGCGTATTTCCTTTTCTTTATAAATATACATTTTTATCACTCCTTTAAGAAAAGGGAATTTAAATTTAGTTTGAACACCTATATATAAAAAGAAAAATCCCTGACGAATCAGGAATTTTCTTCAGATTATGAATTCACTTCTTCAAAATATTCTTTATAGTATCCACCGATTTTTCCGGAATTGTCTACAACAAAAAGAAATTCTTCTGTTTCATTTTTAACATCATATATTTTTCCTACAGATAATACACTATTTACTTTATATTTTTTTGCATTTGTATGTATACATTTTACTTTTTTTAACGTTGCCCGTTTTGTCCACTCACTATGATTCATCTATATCACCTACCTATATACATTATAAAAATCGATAGGTATGAAAGCAATTTTTTTTATTTTTCTTTTATACCAATAAGTTCTTTTTTCAAACCTTTTTTCATCATCTTTGGTGACCATTTTGGTTCAGAGACAATTTTTACAGTAACCGATTTAACTCCATCAACTGTTGCAACAGCAAACTCGACTCCAGACTTTAACCATTCTTGTATTTGAGCACTTTCTGAAATACAAGTCATTTTAATCATCACATTTTTTTCT
>CADBNU010000130.1 GCA_902796085.1 Heyndrickxia coagulans | reverse complement strand
TAACTTTTTATTTGTAGGCTGTACATCTACCATTAGATTTTCATATACTTTTCCAATTCCAATCATAGAAGCAGTTGAGATCATGTTGAGCACAAGTTTTTGCGCAGTACCAGCTTTTAATCGAGTTGACCCCGTTAATACTTCAGGACCTGTTTCAACTTCGATCGCGATTTGGGCGATTTTTCCTATCACTGAATGTTTATTATTGCTAATACTAGCGGTGGTTGCTCCGACTTCGTTCGCGTATTTGAGTGCACCAATAACATATGGTGTTCTACCGCTTGCAGCTATTCCAACGACGACATCTTTTTCGTTAATCGAAATCGCTTTCAAATCCAGTTGACCTGATTCTTCATCATCTTCCGCACCTTCAATGGCTTTTAAAATGGCTTTCTCACCTCCTGCAATCAATCCCTGAACTAATGTAGGTTCAACCCCAAAAGTAGGCGGACATTCGGAAGCATCTAATATACCAAGACGACCACTAGTCCCCGCACCGACATAGATCAATCTCCCACCATTTTTGAAAGCTTTCACCACTCCTTTGACAACGCTTTCAATATTGTCAATTTCTTTTTTTACGGCCAAAGGAACGGTAGCATCTTCTTCATTCATTAATAATAAAACCTCTTTAATCGACTTATTATCTAATTCCATGCTTTTTGGGTTTCTTAATTCTGTTGTTAATTTTTCTAGCATCGTCTCACCCTTTTGTGTAGTTTTCTTTCATACTTTTATTTTACCTTATGGAAATAAAGTGTCAACCATTTTAATTATTTTTGTGAAATAAAATTTCAAACGATGGAATATTCCCCCTTTCATTTTCATATTTTTTATCTTCTTAGTCGTATAACTTCATCTCTAGCTTCTTTATATTGATGAATGACTTGTTCACCTTTCATATGAAATACACTTAAATACAGCGCATCGATAATTGTTAGTTGAGTCATTCTTGAAGGGATGCTCGCAATCCGATAATCATGCTCTACAACTGGAGTACATAATTTTATATCAGATTCTTTATATAGTGGTGACTTGTCCATATTCGTGATCGCAATCACGGTAACACCTTTCGATTTAGCAAATCTTGCCAATTCTAACACATCTTTTGTTTTTCCTGACATACTTACCGCTATTAATACAGACTTTTCACTTAAAAACGGAATTAATGATAATAAAAAATGAAAATCTTGATGTGTTGTACATTGAAACCCTAACCGAGTAAATTTATAATAACCGTCAATAGCAGCCGTAGCAGACCCTCCAACACCAAAAAAGACGATTCGATCCGCTTCATATAATAATTCTACTGCTTTTTCAAATTCTTTTCTGTCTAAAGATGCTGGCGTCGCCTCGATCGCTGATTTATTCACATACGTTACTTTTTGAAATAAATCATAAGGTTTATCCCGTTTTTGCAAAATGTTAAAATCGGTTAAATTTAAGTCTGAGAGGGTAATATCTTTGACTAGTTCTAATTTAAAGGATTTAAAGCTACCGATACCAATCGATTTACAAAATCGGACAACACTTGACTCGCTGACATCACTATTTTTAGCCAAGTCTTTTGTAGTCATATTCGGTACTAGTTCCGGATGTTTCAATACGTACTCCCCGATTTTCCTTTCTGCATCTGATAGTTTGTTTAAATTTTGTTCGATTCGTAATAATAAAGAACTCATTTTTTCACATCCTCAATTTGTTTCACTGATTTGAAATAAAATTTCATCTTTAAATATATTATATATAAAACCATTCATTCCTTCATCATCATTGTGTACTTTAAAGAACTTAGGAAAACCGCCCGAATGACTTGGGCGGTTTATTCTTGTCATCATATATAAAGTGAAAATATAAAAAAAGGGGAATGTTATATTGTTATTCGACGTAATAAAACTAATCATCGTCTACTGGATATACACCATTTTCATCGTGAACTTCACGACCTGTAAGGGGTGGGTTAAATACACAAACGACACGCATATCAACTTTTCCACCGCGTAAAATATGTTCATCATGTTGATCTAAAGCATATAAGGTACCTGGTGTAATTTTATACACCTTCCCGTCCGAAAGGGTTTCTACTTCACCTTCACCCTCAATACAATATACCGCTTCTAAATGGTTTTGATACCATATATGTGTTTCTGTCCCCGCTTTTATAAGTGTATCATTTACGGAAAACCCCATGCCATCTTTTTTAGTTAACAACCGTCTGCTAATCCAAGTTTCACCATCTACGTCATGCTCAGTCCCTATAATTTGATCTAAATGAACAACTTTCATATTTATTCCTCCGTATAAAAAACTATAGTAATATTTTTCACATTTACTTATACAGTAATCAGTTTTTGTTGTTTCACCACTGCATCAATACTTTGTTCAATAATCTCAAAACCTTTTTTCAATTCCTCTATTTCAATTGTTAATGGTGGAAATAGTTTGAACACTTCATCCATTGGCCCAGAAGTTTCCATAATCAAACCTCTCTTAAATGCTTCTTGACAAACTTTTGCAGCTAAGTCTTTTGCTCCACATTTTATCCCTTGCATCAAGCCACGACCTTGTCGGTTTCCTTTCAGTTCAGGAAAGTCCTTTACCAACCTTTGCAAAAAGTCCGTTACAACATTTGCTTTCTTCTGAATATCTTTTTCAAAGAAATCGTCATCCCAATAATTTAAACTTTCTGCAGCGGTAACAAATGCTAAGTTATTGCCACGAAACGTTCCATTATGTTCACCTGGTTTCCATTGATCCAGTTCGGGTTTAAATAAAGTGATAGCCATTGGAAGCCCATAGCCACTAAGGGATTTCGATAGGCAAACAATGTCTGGCTTGATTCCAGCGGGTTCAAAACTAAAGAACGTTCCTGTTCGGCCAATTCCAGCTTGAATATCATCCACAATTAATAAAATGTTATATTCTCTGCAAACTTCTTCAATTCTTTTTAGCCAATGGAATCTAGCCGCATTGATGCCTCCTTCACCTTGGACTGTCTCAAGTATTACTGCAGCGGGTTTGTCCAAGCCACTACCACTGTCTTCCAAAATTTGCTTGAGATACTCCACTGTGTCGAAATCCTCTTCAAAATAATTGTCAAATGGAACTGAAATTGTATTTTGCAATGGGACTCCGGCACCTTTGCGTTTCATCGCATTTCCTGTAACAGAAAGAGAACCGAGGGTCATACCATGGAAACCATTCGTAAAACTAATAATATTTGTCCGACCAGTTACCTTTCGTGCAAGTTTTAATGCACTTTCTACAGCATTTGTTCCTGTCGGACCAGTAAACATCACTTTATATTGTAAATTTCTTGGTTTCAAAATCACTTCATTGAATTTTTCTAAGAAATTTCGTTTCGCTTCAGTTGCCATATCAAGACTATGGGAGATATTATCTTGTAAAATATAACGGACTAAAGCATCTTGCATTTTTTGATTATTATGACCGTAATTTAAGGCACCAGCGCCCGATAAAAAATCTAAATATTCCTTACCCTCTTCATCCCACAATTTACTTCCCTTCGCCTTTGTAAAAACGGTAGGGAAACTTCTACAATAAGCACGGACTTCAGACTCTAATTGTTCAAAAATTGCCAGCGAATTTTTATATTTTTTGGACATTGTTCTGGACATACCTCCAATAAATCATCATTATTTTTTTATCGGTCCAATTCGATAAAGTAGTTCTTGCTCATGGGAATCATCCGGAAACCACTCTTTTGGAAAACATCGATGAACGGTATAATTTGTGTTCATCTTTTCAGCAAATCCTGTAAAAAGGGATTTAGATGCATAATTCGAAGGAGTTACGGTTGCTTCTATGTACGATACATGTTGACAACCTTCACTTTCAATCAGCGCTTTTAACATCTTTGTTGCAATTCCTTGCTTTCGGTAACGTTGATCAACACCAATTTGCCATACAAAAACGGTATCTTGTCGATCCGGTTGAACAAAACCTGTAACAAAACCTGCTAATGTTTCTTTAGCCTTCGCAACAATACATGTCTTTTTAAAAAATTTACTCATCATGATATAGCAGTAAGGAGAGTTTGAATCGAGCGTAGAACTTTTTACAAGTTCATACATGTCTCGTCCATCAACATCAGTTGGATTGATATATTGTATACTTGTATGTTTGGTTATCAATTGGCCACCTCCTTTTCTCCTCATTTTTATTCTCATTGGTTGTTTATGTTAATATCTCATTTTGTAATAAAAAGTGATGTCAAATGCACCAAAGAGAATATAGTGTCATGTTAACAATAGACGGTATAGTAATCAAATTATTATTTTTATTCAGAATTTGATTAAAACATGATTCAACAGCATGACGTTGGGTTACGGTATGCTTTATTCAAAATAACTTTAATATTCTTTGTCATTATCCCTTTTGTCTTATAAATGTTTTTTAATGATGATCGAATGGGAATTAGTCGGACGAGTAAAAAGAAAAAACCGCACTCAATGATTTGTAAAGCAAACCAATAAGTGCAGTTCATTTTTGTGATTTTTTAACTTTATATTTATATTTTTTAAAAAAAAGAGGTCCCAATTGTGCCGTCGTTATAGATGCCAACGTTTTGAACCCGCTATAGGCAGGTGGGTGTCCTGTCTTAAACTTTGCAAGTCCCGGTAAAACGGGCATTTGCGCCATTTAAGAACTTCCGGACTCCCTTTTGGCAATGTGTTCGGTCAAAACTTGGTAAAACTAACGGACACATCAGGACTCTCTGTTTGTTAGTATAATAACATATCTTTTGATTTTAATTCAATATACAAGAATCGGAAATTACTTCCTTTCCTTCATATTTATAGACAGCTTCAATTCATCTAACTGGCTAGAACTTACTTCACTCGGTGCATTCGTTAACGGATCGCTTGCACTTGCCGTTTTTGGAAAGGCAATCGTATCCCGTAAATTGCTCCGACTTGCCAGTAGCATGATTAAACGGTCTAACCCGATCGCAATTCCTCCATGTGGTGGTGTACCATATTCGAAGGCATCCATAAGGAAACCAAACTGTTCGCGGGCTGACTGCTCTGAGAAACCTAAAACTTTAAACATCTTCTCTTGAACATCCCGTTCAAAAATTCGAATAGAGCCTCCGCCTAATTCATAACCATTTAATACAATATCATAGGCTTGTGCACGAACTCGCCCAGGATCTGTTTCAAGTAAAGGTAAATCTTCGCGTACAGCCATCGTAAACGGATGGTGTGCAGCATAGTAGCGGCCTTCTTCTTCGTCGTATTCTAATAGCGGCCAATCCGTTACCCAAAGGAAGTTAAATTTACTTTCATCAATTAAACCTAATTCTTTTCCTAATTTTAAACGTAATGCACCTAAACTATCGGCAACAACGGATTTTTTATCAGCAACAAATAATAATAAGTCGCCTGCTTCAGCATCAAATAATGCTTTTAATTGATTTTGGATGTTATCGTCAAAGAATTTTGCAATCGGTCCTGTAAAACCTTCTTCTGTAACTTTAATCCATGCTAAACCTTTTGCACCATAGATTTTCACAAACTCTGTTAAAGCATCAATATCCTTACGAGAATATTGCTCTGCACTTTGTTTCACATTTATGCCTTTTACTTGACCGCCATTGGCAACAGTACTTGCAAACACTTTAAATTCTGAGTCTTTCACAATCTCAGAGGCATCGACAAGTTCCAAGCCAAAACGTGTGTCAGGTTTATCCGAACCATATCGCTCCATTGCTTCTTGATAAGTTAAACGTGGGAAAGGTGTCGTAATATCGATGCCTTTTACGTCTTTCATTACTTTTTTCATCATTTGTTCTATAAGTGCTATGATATCTTCTTGGCTCATAAAACTTGTTTCAATATCAATTTGTGTAAATTCCGGTTGTCTGTCAGCACGTAAATCTTCATCACGGAAGCAACGAGCAACTTGATAGTAGCGGTCAATGCCTCCAACCATTAACAATTGTTTAAAAATTTGTGGGCTCTGTGGTAAAGCATAAAAGTGACCTGGATGAACGCGACTTGGTACTAAATAATCCCGGGCACCTTCCGGGGTACTTTTCGTTAAAATCGGTGTTTCCACTTCTAAAAACTCTTCAGCATCTAAAAAGTCACGAATCGCTTTTACCGTTTTACTTCTTAAACGTAACGTTTCATACATAACAGGACGACGAAGATCAAGATAACGATATTTAATGCGTGTTTCGTCTGTAATATCCATTTCATTTTCAATTGGAAATGGTGGTGTTTTCGCTTCGTTTAAAATAGTCAATTGTTCACATTGGATTTCTATCATACCGGTCTTTAATTTTTTGTTCTCTGTCCCTTCTGCCCGACGAATGACGTTCCCTTTTACATCAAGGACATATTCACTACGTACACTTTCTGCAAGTTTAAAACTTTCCGGTGAATCAACAGGATTAATCACAACTTGAACGATACCGGTCCGATCTCTTAAATCAATGAAAATAAGTCCCCCTAGATCTCGCCTTTTCTGGACCCAGCCTTTTAATACAACAGATTCACCAACGTTTTTCTCCGATAGTTCTCCGCAATAATGTGTTCTTCCAAACATGTTATTTCTCCTTCCTATTTAGACCATTGCTGTACAACATCTATGAATTCAGCTAATTTCACTTCTTTTTGCTCACCAGATTCCATATTTTTTACTTGAACTTCTCCTTTTTCCAGTTCATCTTCGCCAATAATAATGGTATATTTCGCATTTAACCGATTCGCAGATTTCAATTGAGCTTTCATTTTCCGATCCAAGTAATCACGATCTGCTGAAAAACCATTATTACGTAAATCGGCTAGCAATTTTACCGAATAATCCTTAGCTTTGTCACCTAAAGCAACAATGTAAAAATCTAATTGGTCATCAAAGGCCACCTCTACTTGTTCTGCTTCCATAGCGGCAATTAAACGTTCAATACTTAAAGCAAACCCTATACCAGGTGTTTCTGGACCACCGAATTCTTCAACTAAACCGTTGTAGCGGCCACCACCACATAGGGTTGTAATGGCACCGAAACCTGGTGCAGAACTCATAATCTCAAAAGTTGTTTGATTATAGTAATCTAGTCCACGAACAAGGGTCGGATCAACGGTATATTCAACACCGAGTTGATCCAAATATTGACGTACTTTGGCAAAATATTCTTGAGAATCCTCATTTAAATAATCTAGAATCGAAGGAGCTGTTTTCATCAATTCATGTTCGCGGTCAACTTTACAATCTAATATCCGAAGTGGATTTTTTTCTAACCGACTTTGACAATCTTTACAGAACTCGCCAATTCTTGGTTTAAAGTGATTAATTAACGCTTCACGATGTTTTAGACGAGACTCAATATCACCTAAACTATTAATGACGAGATTTAAATTTTTCAAGCCTACCGCTTGATAGATCTCTAATGCTAAGGCGATCACTTCGGCATCTATAGCAGGATCAGCACTTCCTAACGCTTCAACGCCGAACTGAACAAATTGACGATATCTCCCCGACTGTGGACGTTCATATCGAAACATCGGTCCCATATAATACAATTTTATTGGTTGATTTGGGTGGCCGAACATTTTATTTTCAACAAAAGAACGAACAACGGAGGCTGTTCCTTCTGGTCTTAATGTAAGGTCTCTTCCACCACGATCTTGGAAAGAATACATTTCTTTTTGAACGATATCGGTTGTATCACCGACTCCCCTTTGGAAAATTTCCGTATGTTCAAAAATCGGAGTACGAATTTCTTCATAACGATATTTCTTTGTGATGTGTCTGACTTTATCTTCTATCCATTGCCATAGTTTTACTTGTTCAGGAAGGATATCCTGGGTACCACGTGGGATTTTTACATTCATTTTAATTCCTCCTTAGTTTTAAGCATCCGTCATTTATTCACTCGCAACTGATAAGATTCCATAATAAAAAAGCCCCGCCCCTTGTCGAAACAAGGGACGAGAGCCTATCTCGCGGTGCCACCCTAATTGAAGAAGAACATTCCTCTTCCACTTACCAGTTAACGCCTGTTTACGTAATACCCTTACTAAACGAAACAACGTCTTTCAGAGCTATCTTCAGGAGTGTCTTTCATTGTGGCAGTATGTAGGAATGCTTTCAGCCACGGCATCCCCTCTCTTTACACCCGGATCACAATTACTTTTCTCCGTCATTAGATCGACATATGTATTTTTCTTCTTCGATTATATTACGGAATGATGAAAAAATTGTCAAGGGGGTAACGATGGTTGATATCATCTTTCATCTCAAGAGTTTCCGCTATTGAAATAACTAGTATTATGAGCGATTTAATCGTTTTTTTAGTTTTTTTACCTCACCGAGTGATATGCCAAAATCAGAAGCTAGTTCATACATCGTACTTTGATCTTGCTGGTCGATAAATTCATGAAAATTTACGCCGAATAGGCTTTTCGAAGCTTTATTCGAATGACTATGTTTATCACTTGAACGCAATGCATACACTCCTTTATTAAACAGAAGACTTTTGTTCGTTTTAATAGTATGTCCGAAAAACAAACAAATCTTTCATGGAGTGTATGTGGATAATAGGAGACCTCAAGAAAGCATACAAAGCTCTCTTGAGGGTATTCATTATGATTCCAGTAATAGTGTAACCGGACCGTCATTCGTGAATTGAACATCCATCATTTCACCAAAAATCCCTGTTTCAACGGTTAATTCTTTTCCCCTTAACTTCTCATTAAAATAATCATACAGTTTTTTAGCATATTCTGGTTTAGCAGCAGCCATAAAATTTGGTCGTCTACCTTTTCTTGTATCCCCATATAATGTAAATTGGGATACAGAAAGGATGGCACCACCGACATCTTGGATCGATAAATTCATTTTTCCATTATCATCTTCAAAGACGCGCAAACCAGCGATTTTTTCCACTAAATAATCTGCATCTGCTTCCGTATCATCATGAGTGATACCGACTAAAAGTACAAAACCTTTTTCAATAGCGCCAACGCTTTCTCCATTAACGATCACTTTAGCATCTTTTGCTCTTTGTAATACGATTCGCATATAATGCCTCCTTTAGTTTAGGACACGGCGGACTGCATAAATATCATGAATTTGTTTAATACGCTCAACGACCTTTTGTAAATGAGCAACATTATGAATGGAAATAGAAAGATGGATCACAGCCATTTTATTACGGTCGGTTTTTCCATTTACAGCAGAAATATGTGTTTTTGTCTCATTTATCGCCTGTAATACTTCATTTAATAGGCCTCTACGATCAAAACCGTTAATTTCTAAATCCACGTTATATTCTTTTTTATTTGAAGCATAGCCTTCCCATTCAACAGGAATTAGCCGGTCTTTAATATTAACATCTTGCGTATTTGGACAATCTGCTCGATGAACCGAAATTCCTCGTCCTCTTGTAATATAGCCGACAATTTCATCACCTGGAATCGGATTGCAACATTTTGACAGGCGAATTAGGAGATTGTCAATTCCTTTAACGCGAACCCCCGCATCACGTCTTTTCGGTGACTGATTTGATTTTAGGTCATTGATCTCATGTAATATAGCTTCATCTTCAATTTCCTTCTTCTTGCGAAGCGGCTCTGTTAAACGAGTCGCAATTTGAGCAGCAGTAATTCCATTATAACCAACAGCAGCATACATATCATCTTCATTAGCAAAGTTAAATTTCTCAGCCACCCGTTTAATATTTTCCGGCGTCATAACTTCTTTCATATCAAATTCAAGCTTTTGAACCTCTTTTTCTACTAGTTCCTTACCTTTAATAATGTTTTCTTCTTTTAGTTGACGTTTGAAAAATTGTTTAATTTTATTTTTCGCTTGAGAGGTCTGTGCAAGTTTAATCCAGTCACGGCTTGGCCCATAGGAATGTTTCGATGTTAATATTTCTACAATATCACCGGTTTTTAATTTATAATCCAATGGTACCATCTTGCTGTTCACTTTCGCACCGATCGTTTTATTACCAATCTCGGTATGAATACGATAAGCAAAATCAATAGGTACCGAACCTGCTGGTAGCTCAATGACATCTCCTTTTGGCGTAAATACATAAACCATATCCGAAAAGAGGTCGACTTTTAATGATCGCATGAATTCTTCCGCATTTTGTGATTCATTTTGAAATTCGAGAATTTCCCGGAACCAAGTTAATTTTTTCTCGAAATGATTACCGGTATTCGCTTTTTTTCCTTCTTTATATGCCCAATGAGCCGCAATCCCGTATTCAGCAATATTATGCATGTCATGAGTACGAATTTGAACTTCTAATGGATCACCCTTCGGTCCTATAACCGTTGTGTGCAATGATTGATACATATTTTGCTTTGGCATCGCAATATAATCTTTGAATCGTCCTGGCATTGGTTTCCATGCTGTATGGATAATCCCGAGTACTGCATAACAATCCTTAATACTATTGACGATAATTCGGACTGCTAACAAGTCATATATTTCATTGAATTGTTTATTTTGGTGGACCATTTTCCGATATATGCTATATATATGTTTTGGACGACCGGTAATTTCTGCTTGAATATTCAATTCATCGAGTCGCTTTTTCACTTCATCAATTACAACCTGAATATGTTCTTCGCGTTCAGCCCGTTTTCGTTTCATTAAGTTAACGATTCGATAATATTGTTGAGGATTTAAAAATCTAAGCGCAGTATCTTCCAATTCCCATTTGATTTTCGAAATCCCTAACCGATGGGCTAAAGGAGCAAATATTTCTAGTGTTTCATTGGCGATTCTTCTTTGCTTTTGCTCTGGAAGGTGTTTTAATGTGCGCATATTATGCAATCGGTCAGAAAACTTGATTAATATGACTCGTATATCTTTTGCCATAGCGACAAACATTTTTCGGTGGTTTTCAGCTTGTTGCTCTTCGTGGGATTTAAACTTAATTTTTCCGAGTTTCGTCACTCCGTCGACGAGCATAGCGATTTCCGAACCAAATTCCCGCTCCAAATCTTCAATAGTAACGGAGGTGTCTTCTACCACATCATGTAGAAAACCTGCACAAAGGGTGGCTGGATCCATTTTTAAATCCGCCAATATCCCGACAACTTGAATCGGATGAATAATATACGGCTCACCAGATTTTCGTACTTGACCGTCATGGGCCTTTTCCGCAAACTTATAAGCACGATATACTAAATCAGAATGCTCCTTATTTAAATAACTTTTAATTTTCATCATGCAATCATCTATTGTAATAGCCCGATCAGAACTCATAATATCACCTTTACAAATATATCCAACGGTAGGATTAATCATAATTGTCAAAAAATGTAATCAATATTAAATAATAATACCTATGAAAAAAGTTTAATTGCTTTTATTATCAATAAAAATAAGGAAATTGTAAAGCCCTTTGTATACTTTTTAACAATAGATTGGATTGATCCTGTTCTACTTGTAAATAAAGGAACAGCTTGGCTAGATTTGCCAAGCTATTCTTATCAAAGGTTACTAATATGATAATAACGTTTTAATCTCAATATCTTTTAGTTTGTCACGGCCGTTTAAATAGGATAATTCAATTAAAAATGCAGCACCGACAACTTTACCGCCTAATTTTTCAACTAATTTCTTCGTTGCCTCTATTGTACCACCCGTAGCGAGCAAGTCGTCAATGATTAAAACTCGTTGGCCAGGTTTAACTGCATCCTTATGAATGGTAAGCGTATTTGTGCCATATTCCAGCGCATAATCCACTTGAATCGTTTCACGAGGTAATTTGCCTGGTTTACGTACCGGAGCAAAACCAACACCTAATGCATAAGCAACCGGACAACCAATAATAAATCCGCGTGCTTCAGGTCCTACAACAATATCAATTTCTTTTTCTTTGGCATATTCCACAATCTGATCTGTTGCATAACGAAATGCTTCTCCATCCGCCATTAAAGGAGTAATATCTTTGAAGCTAATTCCTTTTGAAGGGTAATCCTCTACAATCGCGATATATTTTTCTAAATCCATGTGTTTTCCTCCTCAATATTCACTTGTTTTATAAATTGATCAAACCACTTTTTTAATTCACTATAGGTTGAATAAAGTAAAGTTTTTTCCAATTCCATATGTTCAATTCTTCGTTTATAGGTTGTTGAATCCGTCAAATTACGTTTTTGTGGTGATTGGACAATCGACACAACGCCATTATCCATTTTAACAAACTCTAAATCAAAAAACACTTGTGTCATAAATTTTATTGCTTCAATGGATAAACCACTGAATTTGGCTAAATCATGTCCCCTGTTTTGAATATCGAAAGTCTCTTGTTTTCGTAAAAAAGAATAATACCATTTAAAATGTTCTCGTTTCGGCATTGTACTGAATAGCGCAGTATCTTCTTGATAAAAATATGCATAAATGCGT
>CADBNU010000129.1 GCA_902796085.1 Heyndrickxia coagulans | reverse complement strand
TCAGTTCTAAAGCCAAATGCATCATGTAATGCATCCGTAATTTCTGTTCGAGTATATACAGGTATGTATCCTTCTCCATCCAATTCTAGCATGTTCATATTTCTTAACGTACTAATTAATTCAGGACATGTAAATCTTTCATCCAACTTTTTTTCTAGAATGCGATAGATCAATAAGGACAAAAAGCATGTTAGAAAATGTGCCTTTATTCGGGTTTCTCTTTGCAAGTAAACTGGTCGAGCCTGGAATTCACTTTTTAGTATTCGGAATGTCTCCTCAATCTCCCATCGCCCATGATTTATCTTAATTATTTCCTCAATAGTTGATTCTAGATTGGTACATACGGCATAAAATCCATCATACATGGATTCGTTATCAATCTGTTTCTGATTCAGAGTTGCTTGCGTCTTATCCGCAATTTCACCATTGTCTGTTACATGTGTCGCTTTAATGAATCTCTTTGGGTCATTCTGATTATGTTTATTCAACGAGCTTGGATTTTCCATCTTTTTCTTCGCTCGTTCAACTTGTTTAGCTCGAATGGATGATTGATAACGCTGATAAACAGGGGAGTAGGTGACAATTAACTTTTGTTCTAGATCATTTTCCTTGATCCAACGCTCTTTGTAGTACGTTCTCTGGTCATTTTCGAGATTGCGAATGTCATTCAAATTTATCTTTTTATTACTTCCTGGTATTCGCCACCCTTCAGGATCCAGAGACCATTCCTTCAAAAATTTCTTCAGTTTTTTGATAGACTGCGTAGTTACAAAGGCGCGTTTTCCTCGAGTATTATATATCCGATTCTTATTTGAAGATAGACCGGCATCTGTACATACAACAAATTTTGAAAGGTTAAAGTCCTTTAAAATACGACGTTCCAACGGTTTCAAGGTTGTTTGTTCATTTCTATTTCCAGGTGTCATACTAAAAGCAAGTGGAAGGCCTGACCCATCCATGAACAGTCCCATTTGAACAATTGGGTTGGGGCGATTTTCTTTAGAAACTCCATATTGTTTTAAACCGTCTTCTTCTTCGATTTCAAAGAAAAAGTTTGTGCAGTCATAATATAGAATCTGTGTGTTTCTATCCACTACATTTAGACTGTTTTTATACACCATTTCCTCTATGTAATCTGATTGCTCGGCGAGGACACCAAGTGCCCGATAAATTTGATGTGACTGAAAATGTGCAGGTTCAAGTAAGTCTTTCGAATGTTCAAACGTTCCTTTTTTAGAGGTCGGATGTAGAATCCGTAAATAAAGAAGGCGCGAAAGTATTTCATTCAGATCATATTTGAATTCATACTCCTGAGATATCTTCTGGCAAATTTTATCCAGTTTTAACCCATGGTAAATAGATTGTAAAAAGAGGTAACCAGCATTAAATAGCGTCTGTTTATTCAATGGTATTTGCTTGGCAGGACTGTATTTGGTGACGATTTTATAGTTTCGTTCCTTTTCTTCCAGTGTTAACTTTTTAGCGTATTCTTTTGCCCAGGTATAGGGATCCACACCAGGATGCTTTTCTAAAATTTCTTTGTCATTTCCCAAGGCTTCAACAACTTTGGTTGTCCTTTTATTGCCCCGATAAATATCTTTAATTACAAAATAAGACTTGGAATTTTTAGAACGACTCACTTTAATACGCATAAAATTACCCCCAAAGCAGCTAATGTTACCTTAATTATAGTATATTACGAAATGTTACGCAATAAAATTATGAAAAATTTGACAAAAAAATAAAGCCGTACCAAGGCTTTTGCGCGTTTTTTTTATTTTAGGGTGTCAAACTCCCGCGTTAGAAGGGTTGGAGATTGCTAGTAATATTCAATTATAACTAAGCGGAAAGTGCAGTTGAATTTTACTGCACTTTTTACTTTAGAGACAGAAAAGTATAAAGGTGTTACCTGTCTTATAAGGGGTTCACTCAGCTTAAAGTGAATGTCGAGTTTTCTAAAGTTAAATAAAATTTGTTTGCGACAAATTAACACAAAAGTTGTATAAATGAACAGATTGTATTACCATTTAAAGTGGAAAAAAATAATACATATAGGCTTTAGTTTAAATGAAAAGGAGAATATTATGAAGATAGGTATT
>CADBNU010000128.1 GCA_902796085.1 Heyndrickxia coagulans | reverse complement strand
CCTTTCATCTTCACTATAAAACATTTATCATACAGAAATCTGTATTTTGTCACAAATTACAGTTCTTTACAGTAGAACTAATTATTTTTTTACTATGCTTTAGCGAAAATATTATGCGAATAATTTTTGTCATCCTACTGATATTCATCTCAACTTCGGCATATGCAAATGAGTTAGTCTCTACTGCACCGAGTTTAACGTCACATGCAATCCTTGCAAAACAAATCATTCCAGGAACATCAAAAGCGATTTCATTTAGCCTAATTAACGGCGGATGCGACTCCTGTTTCAAGGATATTAAAGATAAAACAAATGGATGGAGCAATCGATTTGATATAAATTTATTCAATATTATTTGGCCTAAAATACAACAATTAGATGGAGCTGAAAATTGGAAGGGAAATCTTTGGGGAGGCGGCTTTTTTATAAACGCACACTACGGATTATTGCTTAATGCAGGCATATCCCCAATAGTTATACAGTGGATTGGACCGTTTTATATAGGAGCCACATACGAATTAACGATTAGTCACAATTTCGGAGAAGATGCGGACAACCGCTTTGAATCTTCAATTAGTACTACAAAAACCACTGGAACATTCAATATGGGCGCTGGCACCATAAAATTTATGAACAACCACGGATTAGGCTTTGGTATTCATGGTGGTTTAAGAAAACTTCATGTTATAAGTGCTGGTCGAGAAGCTTACACATCTTATGATTCCTACGCCGGAAAAAAAATCAACCCCAAGTTTAGAGAAGGTTATCATGTCAACGATTGGGTATTTTATTACGGAATAGACTTTACAAATTATACAAATCTTCCTTTATTAAAAGAATCAAATCGGACCAAGCATTGGGGGTACTTAATATCTCTTGAATTTGGAATTCCGACAAAGACACATTCATTTTATTTCGGTAATTTTTCGTTTAGCATTCTTTTATGATTAACAAACAAGTACTTTGGAATCTACTAGTATGTGCAGCATTTTTATTTTCAAGCTGCAGTTCAGTAATGCGTCCGCCTCCAGCTAGTCCATTCATGGACAGTTACAATAGAAATAATGTTGTTCAGAATCAAGCATTTACATATTACGCAGGCGATCTAGACAACAGCAAGCACGAAACATCTGGTTCCGGTCATTACAGCCATGCCGAATGGTGGGGCGATTTCAATTTTGCAAGATATATAAACAGCGACTATTTTACAATTGGATGGGGACAACAGACCATAACATCGTTTTTACAAACCGGTTTTGTCACCCCTTATTTGGGCGTAACCGGTTGGAGTAATTTATTTTTCTTTACAGAAGACACTCGAAAAAAATTCTCTGGTGGAGTCATGGTTATCGAACAAGTTCCACTTAACGACAAGTGGACCATTGGCTTTACAGAGCACTTTTCAAGAAATGGTCGTGAATTTTATTACACAAATGATGAATCATGTGAAGGGGTCTCCATGTTTTGCAATACTTCTGAAAGGCACCCTAAATTCTATACAGAAATAGGTGGCGGTTTTTACATTTCCCGAAAATTAAAACAAGACAAACTCAAGATTGCTCTTGAAGCTCGATATGGAAGAGACATAACCGAAGAAAAAAATCGTTACACACTGACTCTTAACTTTTGGACAACAACACCAATGATTCCATTCGCAGGAAATGACGGAATGAGAAAAGCTGCCAAAAACAACCTTAAAAAAACAAATAATTTAAAAACAGCATTCATAAACAAAAGAACCCGAAAAATAGAAGACAACGATTCCCTTTTTTCGACAAGAACAGACTCTCTTCATTCAATAAGTCGCCAATGGTTTAAACTATTCAACAAGTCACAAACGCTATCCGAAACATACACTCCAAGAGATTCAGTAACAGCTGTAACAACCACAGGAATTTGTTATGACTCAAAAGCCAATGCAGTATGGTTAATGCAAGATTATGGAAACATTGTTTATCAAGTATCCGCAGATTCCTTGGATTATTGTCAAAAATCCGAACGAGATAGTCAAATTGCTCCAGCCATTACAGAAGGCATTGTAGCCTCCTTAATCGGAGGGCCACTCACAGGCAGTTTCTTCGGCGGCATTGCAATCGGAGTGGGTGTTGGAACAGCCTTTGGCATACCCCTTACATTTATATTAGATGAGCCGAAAAAAAATGCAAATGTGTGTTCCGAAAAGCACACCAAAGAGCAAATTATAGAATGGCTCAAGCAATACCCGTGTGGCGGGGAACTGAAAGAATAAAGCTTTCAT
>CADBNU010000127.1 GCA_902796085.1 Heyndrickxia coagulans | reverse complement strand
GCTTTTTCAAGAAATTCACCTACCAAAGAATGTTTATTTTAATCATAACATAATAGCTTAATATTGAAAAATTTTCCATTCCCATCAATTTTCATAAATATTTACGTTTAGCAAATGTTTCAATAACGGTAATGAAAAGTTAAAATTATTTATATAGATTAAAATCATTTTAATCGAACTGTTTTACAATATGATCTTTAATTTACAAATTTCCTATTTCCAAGTTATGTTATTTGGAATATCGTTTTTATTGATGGAAATTTTGAAAATCGTGTGAAAGGAATGTTCAAATGTATAAAGAACAAATAAAAAACTTACTCCAACCATTTTCATTTTTTAAAAATATGTCTGATGAAGAAATGGATGCAATCGTGGACATTTCAGGGACAAGGAAGCTAGCGAAAGATTCCCATATTTTTATGCAAGATGAACCGTTATCGAATGTTTATTTCATATATGATGGCCAAGTAAAAATTTACCGCACAGATTTACAAGGGAAAGAACAAATTGTCAATATTTTAAAAGAAGGTGATTTATTTCCACATCTCGGTTTCTTCAGGAAAACAAATTATCCGGCCAACGCCCTTGTTACTGAAGACGTTACGTTAATTTATATTCCGATTCATTTATTTGAACAGTTTTTATTCACCCACCCACAAGCAGCCATGAAAGTCATCCGTCTATTAGGTGATAAAATATTTGACTTACAAAACCGATTGGAAGAAAAAATTTTACATAATACGTATGAACAAATTATCCTTCTGTTCATTCGTTTAGCAAAGTCCCATGGTAAACTCATTGATCATGAGCGGACTGTTCTTTTGAGCAGTTTAACAAACCAAGAATTAGCGAATATGATTGGTTCAAGCCGAGAAACGATAAGCCGCACCTTATCTCAACTAAAAAAGAAATATCTTATTCAAACGAACGAAAAAGGTCAAATGATTATATATATTGAAAGGTTAAAAGAAGAATTGTTTTAATATAAACTCTGCATAGAAGCAAGGAAATTCTTCCATGCAGAGTTGCTTTCTAAAAAATCTTTCCTGGATTTAAGATTCCTTTTGGATCAAACACATCTTTAATTTTTTTCATAAATTCAAAGGCTGTACCATGTTCTAATATTTGATAAGGTTTCTTCCCAATTCCGACTCCATGTTCTCCTGTACAAGTTCCGCCTCTTTCAATGGCATATTTAATGAGTTCCTGATTTAACTTTTTTATCCGCATTATTTCATCCTCATTATTTGTATCAATCATGAGAGAAATATGGAAATTCCCATCTCCTACATGACCGGCAATTCCACCTGGAATCCCACTTTTAAATAACGCTTTGCGAGCATGGTAAATCGCTCCAGCTAATTCTGAAATCGGTACACATACGTCTGTTGCCATGAACTTTCTGCCCCGATACGTATGAATAAACGCATAAGCCATATGATGACGGATTTTCCAAAGTTGATTTCGTTTAGCTTGATCAGTCTCATATATAAAATCACGACAGTTGTGATCTTCTAAAATTTGTTTTGTTAGGCGCACATCCTCCATTAACCCCGATTCATTGCCATGAAACTCAAACAATAATGTTGGTTTTTCTGGGAAATTGGTTTGACTATAGGCATTGATTACATGCATCGATTGTTCATCCACCAGTTCCGCTCGGGCAACAGGAATCCCTGCCTGTCGGACATCAACAACTGCATTAACAGCATCTTCAATTGTTGGGAATACTGCCCGGGCAGCCATGACAAATTCAGGCAATCCATGTACTTTTAAAGTGAGCTTCGTAAAGCAGCCTAACGTCCCTTCCGATCCAACGAAAAGACCCGTTAATTGATAACCGGAAGACGATTTAGCCGCCATATTGCCAGTATGTATTATTGTACCATCAGCTAACACAACTTCTAAATCTTGCACTTGATCACGCATTGTTCCATATTTAACTGTCGTTGTGCCACTCGCACCGGTTGCTGCCATTCCGCCTAATGTTGCATCTGCCCCTGGATCAACGGGAAAAAACAAACCGTAACTTTTTAATGCTTGATTTAATTGGATTCTTGTAACACCGGGTTGAACTACAACAAGAAGATCCTTCTCCCGAATTTCTAAAATCTTGTTCATTAACGTAAAATCAAGCGATATACCTTTCTTTATTGGTATCACATGTCCTTCTAAACTGGAACCAATGCCAAAAGGTACAACAGGAGTTTCATATTTTTGCGCAAGTTTCATAATGCGACTGACTTCTTCTGTCGTTTTTGGAAATACGACAACATCAGGAAGAATAGGAGTATGATAAGACTCATCTTTTGAATGTTGCTCTAAAACCGTTTCATTTTGACTAACTCGGTCCTCACCGATTAATTTCTTCAATTCAGCAACTAAACTTTCTATATTTAATGTTTTCAAACTATAACACTCCTTTTTAAAATATCTGAAAATTATTTGTTTTATCTATTATAATACAGTTATGTGATTTGAATAAAGTTTCATGAGTTACAGGAAAACAAAAAAGGCCTGCCCTTC
>CADBNU010000126.1 GCA_902796085.1 Heyndrickxia coagulans | reverse complement strand
TTATTTACCAAGCGGCAGTTTTAGGGGTTTTCGCACTTCCCATCGTGATCATTTTAATTGGATATGCCAGCATGTTTTCGAGGGATATTACTCCGCTAATACCACCACTAAAAAGTATATGGTTACCTATACATGTGATGACGACAGCAGCAGGACAAGCAATCCTATCGATCAGTTTTGTAGCTGGAGTCATCTATTTATTAAAGAACGTTAACCAAAAAGAAACCTCCTATAAGCGGTTAGGTATAGAATCTATAATGTATTTATTAACAGTAGTACTAGGTTTTATTATCATGACAAGTACGTTTTCTTTTATGCATTATGAAGCTCAATTTGAATGGATAGATAAAGAAGGACAAACTTCAACGATTGTGTATGAACTTCCTGCTTTAGTCGGTCCTAATGATTGGAATTTACTTACGGAGTCTAAAATGGAGCCATTAGCTGAATTGCCTGCAAATTTTAACGCAGCAAGGGCAAATACAGTAATTTGGTCGTTTATTGCTGGAACAATTCTTTACATCCTAGTTCGACTAATTACAAGAAAAAGAATCTCACAGATGATTCAACCGCTTGTAGCAAAAATTAATGATGATCTGTTAGATGAAATTGCTTATCGGTCGGTGTTGATTGGGTTTCCTATTTTTACATTAGGTGGACTCGTTTTTGCCATGATTTGGGCACAAATTGCCTGGACAAGATTTTGGAATTGGGATCCAAAAGAGGTTTGGGCCCTTATTACTTGGTTTTTTTATGCTGCTTTTTTACATTTACGATTATCAAGAGGGTGGCATGGAGAAAAATCTGCTTGGCTTGCTGTAATAGGATTCGGTATTATTATGTTTAATCTTGTATTTGTTAATTTAGTGATTGCGGGATTACACTCCTATGTATAATAAAGGGAGCTGACAGTTGTCAGCTCTTTCCTTATGCTGTTTTTTCCAGTTTGGACAGTATTTTTAATTGCATATATAATAGAATTGAGCAAAGTGTGGCAAATTTTTTACATAATATAGATCCTATGAATATCATATGGAAATAAATTGTCGATTTTTGTACAATTGATACAAGGAGGTTTCATCGAATGAAACAAGATGTAAAGATTCTAATTGTAGATGATGAAGAAAGAATTAGAAGATTATTAAAAATGTACTTAGAAAGAGAAAATTATGTAATTGACGAAGCGCAAGAAGGAAATGAAGCCTTAGAAAAGGCATTGGCAACGGATTATGATTTAATTATTTTAGATTTAATGCTACCGGGAAAAGATGGAATTGAAGTTTGCCGCGAACTAAGAGAAAAGAAAGCGACACCGGTTATTATGTTAACAGCTAAAGGCGAAGAAGCAAACCGTGTTCAAGGATTTGAAGTTGGAACAGACGATTATATCGTTAAACCTTTTAGTCCTCGTGAAGTTGTTTTACGTGTAAAAGCATTGTTAAGAAGATCTTCAAAAACTAGTTATTTACAAACAGATACAACTGCAAAAAATATTATCGTATATCCACATTTAACTATAGATCATGATGCACATCGAGTATTAGCAGATGAAAAAGAAGTAAGTTTAACACCAAAGGAATACGATTTATTATACTTTTTAGCAAAGTCACCTGACAAAGTATTTGATCGTGAACAATTGTTACGTGAAGTTTGGCATTATGAATTCTTTGGTGATTTAAGAACAGTGGATACCCATATCAAACGATTAAGAGAAAAACTAAGTAAAGTATCGGAAGACGCTGCCAAAATGATTGTAACTGTTTGGGGAGTAGGGTACAAATTTGAGGTAGTGAATGAATGAAACGATGGAATAGTGTTGTAGGTAAATTATGGGCAACAATATTATTATTAATGTTTGTTGTTCTATTCGTATTATCAATCTTAATTATGCAATTTTTTCAAAGTTATGTTGTGGAAGATGTAAAAAAATCATTAATAGATACGGCTTCCCAAATAGCTAAAACTTTAGAAGAGCATGATGAATTTAGCTTTGCATTAGAAGTTGCATGGGAAATTTTGGATGAAAATACACATGCGATCATTATTACTGACGAAAATCACATTTATCACTCAAACCCAGAGGATAAAAAGATTTTTGACATCAATTATTTTAAGTCTGATAAAACGCTTTCTCAAGTGTTTACTATTGATGATTCAGTGACGAAAGAAATTGAATTCACACAATCAGATGAAAAATTAAATCAAGGTTTAATGATCGGCGTACCGATCCATTTAGTTAATAAAACAGGTGCGGTATTTATATATCAATCTTTAGATGTAATGGATAATGCGATTGAAGCAACTTCTGATATCATTCTTTGGTCAGCTGGAATTGCTTTTATATTGACAAGTGCCTTTGCTTTCTTTCTTTCAACCCGTGTAACTGCACCTCTGCGAAAAATGCGTGAATCTGCAGCCGAAGTAGCCAAAGGACGTTTTGATGTTAAAGTTCCAATATTAACCCATGATGAAATTGGTGAATTAGCGAAGACATTTAATAAAATGCGTGAACAATTAGAAGTGAATATGAATGCATTAAAACGTGAAAAAGAGCAACTTTCAAGTATTTTACGTAGTATGGCAGACGGTGTCATTACTATAAATAAACAAGGAGAGATATTAGTTACCAATCCTCCTGCAGATGAATTTTTATCGGCATGGACTGATTCACAAGATAATAAGGGAAAAAAAGAGATACCGCCAGAATTTATTGATTTATTAAATGAATCTATTAAAACAGGGAAAGATCAGTCTGGCGAAATGAATTTTGGAGATCGATATTGGTCTTTTATCGTTTCCCCGCAATTCGATGAACAATCTATCCGTGGTGCTGTTGTAGTCATACGGGATATGACTGAGGAACGAAAATTAGAAAAAATGCGTAAAGATTTTGTTGCGAATGTTTCACATGAGTTACGTACACCAGTAGCTATGTTACAAGGTTATAGCGAAGCTTTAATTGATGATATTGCAGGTAATGAAGAAGAACGGAAAGAAATTATAAAGATCATTAATGAAGAATCTCTTCGGATGGGACGATTAGTCAACGAATTGCTTGATTTAGCTAGGTTGGAATCAGGGAGCATGAGTTTAACATTTGACGATGTTCAATTAAATTCTTACATAGAAAGAATAGGTCGTAAATTCTTTGGACTTGCTAAAGAAAATAATGTTCATTTAGAAGTTCAAGTTAACACAGATAAGGATATATATCGTTTTGACCCAGATCGAATTGAACAAGTATTAACGAATTTAATTGATAATGCTATTCGACATACTCCAGAGGAAGGGTTAGTGGAGTTAAAAGTGACAAGTGGCCAGAATGGATTAATTTTAGAAATAAAAGATAATGGATCTGGAATTCCTTCTGAAGATTTACCTTTTGTTTTTGAAAGATTTTATAAAGCTGATAAAGCAAGGACAAGAGGGAGTTCGGGAACAGGTTTAGGGCTGGCCATTGCGAAAAACATTATTGATGCACATAAAGGAACAATTTCCGTGTGGAGTGAACTAGGAAAAGGAACTGTATTTACAATAAATTTACCTGAACAAACAAATTAATATCTTTTTTATAGGGCTGTCCAATAAGTCCAAGAAGTGGATTTTGTAAAATGGCGGGCACTTAGAAAAAATGTTTCACATTTTTCCTTCATGAGCATAATTAGTGAAGCTTATTGATAGTCCAATGGCAATAGCCAAAATTTTTGATCTTATAGCTTAAACCTGGCACTTGAGGCTATTGACCTGGACAAACACTACATGCGCAATTAGAGTAGGCGCTGAGACTATGATTCCGTCAATCGAACAAAAAGATCTACTACGTACTTAATTTATGGACAGCCCTTTTGTTTTATAATTACGGAAAAATTATGGTTGGATAGGAAAAAAATTCATGATACGATGATAGAAAAGTCAATGTTGTTGAAATGTAACTTTTAAAGAATGAATAACGACTAATAGAATGAATGGACGGATATTATGAATTCTTATTTTAAAGATATTTATGAAAAATACCATAATGATCTTTTCCGATTTCTTTATTATTTAGTGAAAAATAGGGAAGTGGCCGAAGATCTTATACAAGAAGTTTATATTCGGGTATTACGTTCTTATGATAAATTTGAAGGAAAAAGCAGTGTGAAAACTTGGTTATTTTCCATTGCTCGAAATGTCTCTATTGATTATTTCCGGAAACAACAAAGTTTAAAAGATAAAATTTTTAATCAAACCGATTGGAACCGATTGGAAATAAATGATGATTATCCACTACCTGAGGAAATTGCCATACAAAATGAGGAGGTTCAAATTTTATATAAATGTTTAGATGCCTGTACTCTCGACCAAAGAACGGTCATTATTGCAAGATTCATTCAGGATTTATCCATTGCCGAAACAGCAAAATTTCTTGGATGGTCAGAATCAAAGGTCAAAACAACTCAACATCGGGCATTAAAGGTTTTACGTAAAAAAATGGATAAGTATAAGGAAAAGGAGGACTAAACTAGTGAATAATAGTCGTAAAGATGATGAATTGATTAAAATCCTCCGACAGTTTCCAAGTATTGAAGATAAACGCTCTATGGAAGAAGTGTATTTAAGACTTCAATCAAAAAAGGAGAATACATGTAAACATCATTTGCGTAATAAAAAATTTCTTTGGCCATCCATTGCAACTATTGCTGTACTTTTTTTATCATTATTTTTAGTCATTACGCAATATAATCAACAAAAGGAAAACAAAGGTATTCCAGATAAATTTGAAATAGCACAAGATGATTCAAGTAATCAAACGAATGAACAAAAAGCGGAATTATTCCATTCTTTTGAAGATGATTCGAATTTTGAGAGTAATAATAAAAAATTATATCAAGAAAAACATGCAATTTATAAGAACGACGTACATGAAGAAGATTTTGTAGTGACTATTGGTATACCGGATACTGATGTAATGAATATTGTACCGATCTCTGTAATTGTTAATAAAGATCGAGGTAGTCATTGGATTGATTATTACAATTATGTTTATGAAAATATTGATGAGGAAGAACTTGGACTTTATGATTACTATCCATACAAAGGTACGCTTAAAAAGGAAAATAACCAAATCACATTAGATTTATTAGCTGACCATCAATACGATTCTGGCACGTCTAAAGAAGAGATATTTTTTAAGAGCTTAAATTTTTTTAAGTATCAAAATGTCGATACCATATTTCTAAAAGAAGAAGCAAATCCGGGTGTAAATTTTTCACATACTGGAAAAATTTACGAATATCAAATTAACAATACCCAGAGTGGATATTTGATTTATTCAACGAACAACTACACCTATTTCACTCCAAGTCCAAATGAGTATGAATCGATTGAAGATGCATTGTTGGATATGAAGAAAGAAAATCAAATATACAATTTACATCCTTCCATTCCAAATCAATTTAATTTTACTGTGGATGTAAGTAATACTGAACAATTAGTACTTATTTTTCATAATAATGTTCATTTAAAGGAAAATCATGAAACCATTAGAATGATAGAAGCGATATTACTCACTGCGAAAGAATATGGTTTTGATACTGTTCAATTTAAAAATACTAACGTAAAAAATATTGGACCATTTGATTTGGAACATCCTATACAAGTTCCAATCGCACCCAATCCAGTACAAATGGATATGCTTGAATAATATAATGGGTTGTCATCGACAACCTCTTTTTTAATGGAAAAAACAATAAAATTTGAATAAATATGGGCGATTCCTTCATAATAATGTACTGTTACTTTAAATTTGGACAAGCAGCCTGTAAATAGAAAAAGAGGAGGATCAGAATGATAGAATATGTTAAAAGATTGCTGCTTGCAATACTTATGACAATCATTTTAGCAGCATTAATAATAGGGGGGAAGCAGTCAATAGCGAATGCCCAAGAGATATATTATGATTTAAACTGGGAATTGCCCACAAACGGAGTAATTTCAGATATTTATGGATCGAGACATGGGAGCCATAAAGGAATAGATATTGCTGCTAAAATGGGTACACCCATTCATGCAGTAGATTATGGTGTTGTCAGTCAATCATATTTTTCAAATACATATGGAAATGTTGTATTTATTAAACATAGTACTGGTTTTGAAACCGTCTATGCTCACTTACAAACTAGAGAAGTCAAAAAAGGGCAACAAGTAAAAAAAGGAGAAATGATTGGGCGTATGGGAAATACAGGAAAATCCTCTGGTCCCCATCTTCACTTTGAAATACATAAGCATCAATGGACCGTTACAAAAGAAAATTCGATTGATCCCTTTGTAATTTTTGGTTATGGTAAAGTTGGACAGCATGTATTCGCAGGTAATAAAAAGATTGAACATGCAATAGAAGTAACAAAAGACGTATCTCACAAGCCAATTTTATACACAGTAAAAGATGGTGATACGTTATGGGACATAGCAGAAAAATTTAATACAAAAATAAGTGTTATTATAAAGTCAAACAACTTATCCGATGAAAAAATAATACCTGGACAAAAGTTAATCATCAGTAACCGTTCGAGTTGAGTCAACTTACTTTACATATTATAACCTTTATAGTAATATTAGTTTGACAAAAAAATAAAGATTCATCTTCGGGGCAGGGTGAGATTCCCGACCGGCGGTATTAAGGAACTTTTTCCTTTAAGCCCGCGAGTCTTATTTTAAAATAAGACAGGATTTGGTGAGAATCCAAAGCCGACAGTATAGTCTGGATGGGAGAAGATGGAGGTTTCGAATGAAGTGGTGTATACTTCCTAATACTTGGTGTATTACACACGTTAGTTTGATATACTTAAAACATCCCCCGAAGAATTAATTCTTCAGGGGATTTTTGTTTATAAATCACTTTAGTCGAAACCGGGTCTCCCTCTTCTTACGATGAATCAAAAGGGAGAGAGGATTGTGAAAAATTTAGGAGTAAAAGCTTTTGTAGCAATTGGAATGTTAAGTGCCATAGCTTATGTATTGATGCTACTTAACTTCCCAATGCCAATGTTTCCAACTTGGCTAAAAATTGATTTTAGTGATGTGCCAGCACTCGTTGGTGCCATCATTATGGGGCCAGCTGCAGGTGTATTAATTGAATTGATTAAAAACTTGCTTGATATAATATCAACCGGTTCAGAATCTGGGATACCGGTAGGACATATTGCTAATTTCACTACAGGTCTTTTATTCATATTACCGACCTATTTTGTCTACAAAAAGGTACAATCGAAAAAAGGTGTGATTTCAGGACTAATTGTTGCAACAATAATTACAACAATTGGAATGAGTGTACTGAACTACTTTGTTTTTTTCCCAATGTATGAAATATTCATGGGATTTAAAATGCCAAAATTAATGATTATAACGGCGATTGCGCCTTTTAACTTCATAAAATGTATCATGATTTCGATTGTATTTATTGTATTTTACAATAAGATGGCTGATCGTTTAAATAAAATGCGTACAGCTTTTTAGTGGATTAAAATGAGGCTTTCCGAAATAGGGAAAGCCTTTTTCCGTTATTATATCGTGAACGAATATTTATAAATTATTCAAACTTGTTTGGATCTCCGTCGAATGGCTTGTCACTTACACGGATTGACTCCGTTGGACAACCATCATGAGCATCCATTAAATCTTCTTCTAGTATGTCAGGTATTTCTGCAGTTCCATTATTATCATCTAAGATGCAATAGGCGATACCTTCATCATCATAGTCAAAAATATCTGGTGCAGTTGCACCACATGCCCCACATGCTATACAAGTTTCTTTATCTACTATTGTATATTTTGGCATCTTGTTTACCTCCAATAGTCAATTCTTCATGCTGTAATGAACAGTAAAAAAACCGGATAACATTAATATTTTAAGTCTATTATTTCGACTTTTCAATAATAAGCACCCTTTTAATAAAAGGTTCTCTTACTGATTTAACAAATTAGACATATAATACAAAAGTTAATTGAATAAAAAACTTTAGTATATTCATGATAAAATAAATTTAGGTGATTAGTTGTGAACTTTTTAACTGTAATGATTTTATATTGTATTTCACAATTTAAAGGTGAACGTTCAATTAACGCTGTATTTTATTTGATTCAAGGAAAAAAATCTTCACAAACGATACAAGATGCAATTTGGTATTCTTTAAGTCATGTGTTTTCTATTTACCCCGATTTAAAGAAAGAACAATTTCAAGAACAAATGAAAAAACTAGTGAGGCTTCAGTACATAATTTTAGATAAGAAAACCGTTCAAATAACGGAGCTAGGTGAAAAGAATTTAAGACAATCGCTAGAAAAGTATCCCATCCCAGCTGAATTAGATGGATGGACATATAAAGATATTGACCAGAAGTTTTGGCAGCGACTTAGTCTGATTGTACAAATTGTCTCGAATTTAGGAAACGGGGATTCCAAATTTATGCCCGTTCAACGAGACTTTTATACACAAAAATGGGTTAAGCAATGGCTGTACACATGGAATACGAAGTATAACAAACAGATTTTATCAAAAAAACTTTATCATGAGTTAGAGCAAATTTTATCACAGTTTGAAAGGAAGAAAAAAAATCCAAACCTTTTTGTTGCAAGACTTTCAGGTTATCAACAGCCAGGACTGACTATTTCACAAATTGCGAACATATATGATATGGACGAGTATTATTATTTAGTTGTTTTTCGAAGCATTATTCATTACATGATAACGATTATTTCAGAACAACCACAAAAATATCCATTATTGTACTCTTTAATAAAAAATGAGAAACGGGAAATAGTTTTAACAGAATCGACAAGAAAGACATTACATTTAATAAAGATGGATAAATCCATTAAGGAAATTGCAAAAATCAGAAAACTAAAAGAAAGTACCATTGAAGATCATATTGTTGAAATAACTTTAATGGATCCTACTTTTCACATTGAACGATTTGTTAATCCTGCTATTCAAGAAAGAATTCGCACGGCAATTAAAAAGCTAAATACTAGAAAATTAAAAAGGATTAAAGAAGAGGTCTCAAATGCAGATTACTTTGCGATTCGACTAGTTTTGTCTAAGTGGAGTGATAGGAAATAAATGAAAACATTGAATTTAGAACAAATTTTACAACAATATTTTTCATATAAAAGTTTTCGAACAGGTCAAAAGGAAATTATTCAATCTGTATTGAACAAAAATCATACACTCGCATTATTACCAACAGGTACTGGAAAATCTTTATGTTATCAGTTACCTGGTTATATATTAGATGGAATTATTTTAATAGTTTCACCGCTTCTTTCATTAATGCAAGATCAAGTAGAGCAAATGAAATTAATAGGAGAAAAAAGAGTAGTCGCAATCAATTCTTTTTTAACTTTTGAAGAACGTATTTATATATTAAAACACATTCAAGATTATAAATTTATTTATATTTCACCAGAAATGTTACAAAACGAGCAGATTATTTCTGTTTTAAAGGATGCCAACATTGATCTTCTTGTAGTCGATGAAGCCCATTGTATTTCCCAATGGGGTTATGATTTTCGTCCTGATTATTTAGAACTTGGCATAGTTCGAGAAAAACTAAATAACCCGCTGACTCTTGCATTGACAGCTACAGCAAAATTAGATGTTCGTAAAGATATAAAAAAAACTTTATTGATCGAGGATGCAAAGGAATATATCTATTCTATGGATCGACCAAACATTGCTCTACAAATTGAAAGAATACAGGACTATCCTGCAAAACTGAATCGATTAATTGAACTTGTTGATCAATTACAAGGTCCAGGCATTATTTATTTTTCAAGTAAAAAGAAAGCAGATGAAATTGCCGCTATAATCAATGAAAAGGGGATTGGTCAGGCTGCATCTTATCATGCTGGTCTTGAACAAGAAATGAGAATACTACTTCAGCAGCAATTTTTATACAATCATATCAATATTATGTGTGCAACGAGTGCTTTTGGGATGGGGGTCAATAAAGAAAATGTACGTTACATCATTCATTTTCATCCACCGCTAAATATTGAGTCATATTTACAAGAAATAGGTAGAGCTGGTCGGGACGGTAAGGATAGTATAGCGATTATGTTGTATTCAGATGACGATTATTTTTTGCAGCAACAATTGATAGAACATGAATTACCTAATGAAAAACATATTGATTTTTTTGTGAATCTTGTACGAAGTAGTAAAGGTAATGAAGTTAATCAAATTACAAAGTATCAACCGTTCCCGGGTTTCACAGATGTCCATTGGCGACTTTTATGGAAATTTTATGAGTCAAGTAACAATTTACAAGAGTTTCAAATGAATATGACATCTTTTATACAGTCGCGTTTAAGTATAAAAAAAGAAAAACTTAAGGAGTTGACAAACTGGATTACAAATAGTGGTTGTCGGAGAAGGAATATACTACATTTATTTGAAGAAGAAAACGAAGAGGTTGAAAATTGTTGTGATTATTGTGGGATTGATATGTCCTATTATGAAAAACAGAAACCAAGCGACCAGGGGAAACAAATACTTCAATGGAAAGACAGATTAAAGTCAATTTTTTCATTTTCAGATTAAGGAGAAAAAAGATGAATAAACAGAAAGAAATTATAAAACAAATAAGTGATCGAGAATTGATGGCAAATTTTTATTTATCACAAAGTATTTTATTGATCCTATCTTTATCATTAACACCGTTTTTCTTTTCATCTTTTTGGGAAGTTTTTAGTTTATTTCATTTTGAAAGAGTAAAGCAAGTATTGATTATTGGTGGAGGAGCAGGATTACTGGTTGTACTTTTAGATTTAGTTTTAATAAAACTTTTACCAGCATCGTTTTTTGATGATGGAGGCATTAATGAGCGTCTTTTTACAAACCGAGGGTTTTGGAAAATTGTATGGATTTCATTACTTGTAGCCTTTTGTGAAGAACTTTTATTTCGTGGAGTAATTCAAACGAATTTTGGTATAGTTATAGCAAGTCTAATCTTTGCAATGATCCATGTTCGGTACCTAAATAATAAATTTTTATTTGTTTATGTTGTGTTGCTAAGCTTCTTAATCGGTTATATTTATAAAATAACAGCAAATTTAGCAGCGACCTTTATGATGCATTTTGTAATTGATTGTTTCTTAGGTTTATATATTTACATTAAAAATGGTCGTACGAATACCGATATACAGAAATAGG
>CADBNU010000125.1 GCA_902796085.1 Heyndrickxia coagulans | reverse complement strand
GCGTTTATAACCGGTATCGGCATTGACATGTGGCTTTTTTTGCTGCATTTTTTTGTGACACCAGAACAATGGTACAGCAAAGCGGTTTGTTTTGGGATCGGCTTGGTTGTTACAGGATTAGGAACCGCGACATACTTATACACAAATTTTGCTTCGATGCCAATTGACCGTCTAACATTCATCATAAAAGAATTAACAGGAACCAATATATTTTTTTCGAGAACCATCATTTACCTTGTCTTCTTGACAGCGGCCGTCATGTTAAAAGGACCGATTGGCATCGGAACTTTATTAACCGTTTGTTTAGGAGGGCTGGCCCTTCATTTGTTTATGCCGTTTGCTGGAAAAGTGTTGGGTCGCTTTACAGACGCTCGTACATGACGATAAGGAATGTTTTTAATGCCGCTCCCTACTTTTTCACAGAACCTTTATTGAAAATCATCAATATGATTCCGGATGCTATTAAGCTTATAACTAATGTAGAGGTATCTAACCTAAATATATTTTTTATCCCATTAAAGAAAAATGACCATAAAATATATATCGTGATAGCACTTAGCGTAAACATTCTGAACCATCTGGGGATTGCGAGCCAAGCCTTTAAAAGTTTAGTTGAGAATTTCCCTATTTTGTTCCTCCTTATTCATACCCCCCTTCAATATATTAAAAGAAAGACAATATTGACATAATCTCAAATAAGTGCAACTTTATTTATAGAAGTATTAACCTAAGGAGCCAATAACAAATCATGAATAATGTTTCATTAATATATAAGGAATTCGGTGATCCGCTTCAAAAATTACAGCTACATGCCGGAGAAAAGCTTCCTCTTCAGCCAAATGAAATTCTTGTCAAAATGATTGCCAGTCCAATTAATCCATCAGATTTGCTTCCAATTAGAGGAGCCTATTCTCATAGAATTAAGCTGCCGGCTGTTGCAGGATATGATGGTGTGGGGATTGTCATAGATCAGGGCAAAGATGTATCACCATCATTGATTGGAAAAAGGGTCCTCCCTGTAAGAGGAGAGGGAACTTGGCAACAATATGTAACCACAAAAGCTGATTATGCTATAGAACTGCCTCCATCAATAAGTGATAACGACGCCAGTCAACTGTATATTAATCCATTAACAGCCTGGCTAATTTGTACGGAATCATTGCGTGTTCAGCCGAATGAAATTGTTTTAATGAATGGCGGAGGTACATCTATTGCAGGTTTGTTTGCGCAAATTTCCAAAATACCGGGATTCCGTTTAATTGTCATGACAAGAAACAGCCGCAAGATAGAAAAACTTCAAAAACTCGGGGCATGGAGAGCCATCGACGCTTCCAAAGGTTCTATATATGAAAAGATTTCTGATGGTTGCGACATCGGTGTTGACCATGCAATTGACTCTGTGGGAGGAGAAAGCGGCGAACTGCTGGCGAGGGCATTAAAACCTGAAGGGACGTTTGTCAGTTATGGTCTATTGTCAGGTATACCAAACGATTGGCGAAAGCTACACGATGTATACCATGTGTCACCGCAATTATTCGCCTTAAGACTTTGGAATGAGAGACATTCTGTTTCTGAATATCGCAATCGCTTCTCGGAGGTGATTAAGCTTGTTGAGAGCGGAAGAATGGTCATCAATGCCCCAGAAAAAATATATGATTTTGAAGATTTTTATGATGCCTTGAAGCATTATGAACAGCCGGGTTTGAATGGAAAAATACTTTTGAACTTTGCATGAAGGAGATGTAACCAAAAAGAAAGAATGAGAAGTAGTTGTATTCGAAAAGAAAAATAAATAATTTATATACATTCCGCATATTGTCAATCCAGTATGTTATACTGTAAACAACCTTTTAAGCTTGAAATCTTCTTTTTATTGCTTTGCACCATCTCCCTACTCGAACGTTGAGTAGGTTTTTTTATTAAGCATTATACAGAGAACATAAAAAAACAGGCTCTACATAGAGAGCCTGTTTGTATAAACGATTGAAAATTAAGCAGTTTTTTGAACGTTAGCAGCTTGAGCTCCGCGAGGACCTTGCTCAACGTCAAATGTTACTTTTTGACCTTCGTCTAATGATTTGAATCCGTCGCTTTGGATTGCAGAAAAGTGTACGAATACATCGTCTCCATTTTCACGTTCGATAAATCCAAAACCTTTTTCTGCATTAAACCATTTAACTGTACCTTGTTCCATTTTTGTTGCCTCCTAGTGCGTTACCGCACATTGTATTACTATCCTTGCCCAAAGTATCATCAAGACGAAAAGTCAATATTCATACTATCCTTTACACCGAACAAAAATAATTCTTCTTTATCATAACAGGAAACGGAAATAATTGCAATTCCTATTATTGTTTTATTCATGGCATTATTTCTTAAACGCGTGGATATCAGTGCAGAAGCGATAGGCGTCAATCATTCCGCATAAAATTTACAACATGTCTTAGAGGGCTAAGAACTATGGTTTGAAAACACCGTGAAAATGAATCACGAGTGTCTTCAAACCTTTTTCTTTGCTAAAATTGATTTTCTTTAAAAAGCTCTGCTGTTTCTTGTTCATCATGTTTGTTAGTTAAACAATCAATGTTCACGGTCTAAAAAAAAACAATTCCCATAGGGAAGCAGGGAGAGAGTTTGGCCCGATAAAGAGCCGGGTATAATTTTCATAAAATTGAGCTGGAAATCAGTTTCGAGTTTCCAATAAAGAGGGCTAAGAACGATACTTATATGATGTATGACGCTTGGGCTAACGTAAACTTAGAAACTCATCAGGGAAGGGGAAACTTTTAAAAATGAATGACCAAAATCTAAAGACTTTGAGAAAACTAGTTACACCTTATGAAAAGTCCGATTTACAAAAAAGCATTTACCAAATCATTAACACATTGATACCATTTTTCCTGTTATGGTGTTTAGCATATAAGAGCTTGTCGATTTCTTATTTCCTTACATTAGCGATTTCTATCGTTGCGGCAGGTTTTTTAGTGAGAACCTTCATCATCTTTCATGATTGCTGCCACTATTCCTTTTTTAAGAACAAAAAGGCGAATCGAATCCTTGGAACAATCACAGGAATTCTAACTTTGCATCCTTTTGATCATTGGGGACGCGACCATTCTATCCACCATGCGACAAGCAGCAACCTGGACAAACGAGGTACAGGCGATATTTGGTTGCTGACCGTTGAAGAATATAAGGAAGCCTCAACTAAGACAAAAATAATGTACCGTTTATACAGAAATCCGTTTGTTATGTTTATGATTGGGCCGATTTACGTCTTCGGGATTACCAATCGTTTTAATCGTAAAGGGGCAAAACGCAAAGAACGGATGAATACGTATGTAACGAACTTGGGAATCGCCGCTTTGACAGCACTTTTATGCTGGGCTATTGGCTGGCAAAACTTCCTGCTGGTTCAGGCGCCAATTTTTATGATATCGGGATCTCTCGGAATTTGGATGTTTTATATTCAGCATACGTTTGAGGATTCTTATTTTGAAGAAGATGAGCATTGGGAATATGTAAAAGCAGCAGTTGAAGGAAGCTCTTTTTATAAGCTTCCAAAAGTCATGCAATGGCTAACAGGCAATATCGGTTTCCATCATGTTCATCATTTAAGCCCGAGAGTCCCAAACTATAAGCTTGAAGAAGTGCATAACAACATTGAACCATTGCAAAACGTTCCAACCATTACACTGGCAACAAGTCTTAAGTCGTTAAAGTTCCGACTATGGGATGAAGAAAGCAAAAAATTTGTTGGTTTTAGCCACTTAAAAAAAGCTTCTAAAAGCCAAGTATCAGCGCAACTAAGAACGGATTAAATAAACTTCCCATAATCGATGATAATAGGCAGTGTATCTTGAGAATAAAAGTGCAGACTCGCACAACGGTTTTGTGCAGAGGTCAGCACTTTTTTAGTGCCAAATATACTTGCAGACTTGGACAATGCTGTACATTTTTTGCCGATTTTCCGCAAAAAAATAATACCAAAGGCAATTAAAACTTTGGTATTATTTGGTGTTAAACCGAGAGACCTGAACCTCCCACGGGGGTGGCCCTCAATAAAGTGAAAGCTTATCATGGTTTATGAAAGCTTATTTTCATTGCATCTATTTAATCGATTACACAAAATTTGATTGTTTTTTATTAATTATGGAGTAAGCTTTTCAGTAAAGCTTATCAAAGTTGATTTTCTAGTGAATATTATCACCCGACCGCACCATTCTTACCGGTCTTTGCCCCACCGAAAACCATAAAATGCCCCATTAAAAACCATGAATTACACCAGAGCAAAATGTGAACCTGACGGAACAAGAATTTCGTCAGGTTCTTTCTGCAATTTGGCTCTTGTTATATCAAAGTAACCTAAACAAAAATAAAATTATTTTATCCTTTTGTATAAGTTTACTTTACTTTTATAAAAAGTAAGTTTATAATTTGATTCAAGAGGTGATGGTCGTGAAGAAAGACTTTGGTGATTCGATATCAAATAAGGTTTATGAATATCGTGTACTTGCCAGAATGTCTCAGCAAGAATTAGCGGAGAAAGTCGGGGTTTCCAAACAAACCATTTTCGTAATGGAAAAAGGAAATTATGTTCCGACTCTGCTGTTGGCTTTTCGAATTGCTGAATTTTTTAATGTTGATGTAAACGAAATTTTTACTTATGTGAAAGGAAATGATCAAAATGATAAGTAAGTTTTTCTCAGGTATCCATAACACAATTTTTTCCCCTTTAAGGTCCTGGGCTGAACAATCTCCGGGAAATTGGAATATTCTCATCGTTGTTGGTTTTTTATTGGTTTATGGTAGCGGGATTTTGGTCTATGTATTTTATAAAAAGCTTGGAAAAGACGACGAACGGACAAATAAAATCTATTTGAAAAGTAGTTCCTATATGCTGTTGGTCATTATTCTATGTGACATGATTTTTCCTAAAGATGATATGTGGACCATCTTTTTCTTGTACAAATATGCGCTGGCATTTTTAGCTGCTGGGATTTACCTATCCGTCCAATATAAAAAGGATTTTTCATAAGAAAGGCCGGGGAGTGATTCTCAGCCATGGGCGGAGGATTAGACAATACCTCCTTACAGACTGATGATAATCACCCCCCTTAAGCCAGAGATTGCTGAATTCCTATTTTAAGAAGCCACCAACCTCGTATTGAATGATGATTGGCGGCTTTTTTATAAGCGGTGGTGCAACTTATGATATTCAGTGGTGGATTACACGATATTGGATGGCGCAAAAGATGGTTAGCGTGGCGCAATCGGTCGATAATATTCACTTGGTCAAAAACAACTTCCTCACGGGCGTACTTTTCAATTACAGCCCTAAATCGTTCGATTTCCGGTGCAATCTAATTCGTGGGAAGTAGACATAAAAAAACACCAAGGGCGTCAAAACCCTTGGTATCTCTGGTATGCGGCCGAGAGGACTTGAACCTCCACGGGGTTGCCCCCACTAGGCCCTCAATATAAAGTGAAAGCTTATCATCAGTTACAAAAGCCTGTCATATCAAGCATTCACAGATACTCATTATACTTATCATTTTATGTTCTTTTTGGTCACAAAATGGGGAACTGTTTTCAGACTAAAACAAACATGACTTCTGTGTCACGTATTGAATTTTATCTTCGTCTAAGAAAACACACTTCAAGAAAATCCCACGGCTTACTTCAAACAACTCCCACTATATAAATAGAGGTGTTTGCCGCTTAATAACAGACATTGTATAATAAGTGCAATAATAAAGTTGAGGTGAAAAAACATGTTTTTAGCTCCACTATTTGAAAATGATGTTCCAGTAGCACTTCTCCGCCCTTAATGGAGTAAAGTGACTACTTCTCTCCGTTAGGGCATTTATTGACCTAATTATAAATACGGAGGGAACAAAAAAATGAAAAATACCCTGTTAGGTTCTATATATTTAGCTTTAGCCGCTAGTATCTGGGGCGGCATGTATGTAGTGGTTAAGGTTGTTGTCGCAGTAATTCCGCCTATTGAATTGGTTTGGATTAGGTACGTAATCGCCATCCTTACACTTCTTATCGTTGGTTTAATAAAGAGACAATCTTGGAAAATTCATAAACGTGACCTTTTATTAATTGTTGTCATTGGAATAGTTG
>CADBNU010000124.1 GCA_902796085.1 Heyndrickxia coagulans | reverse complement strand
ATTGCGGCCATCGTCGAAGCCTTTATTACACCTTTAATTATGACTTCTACAGTGATTTAAAGAAGTTCAGACAATCGTTCTTTGAGTGATCGCTATAGAATAGATGATATTTCACCTTATAAAAAATCGCCTTGAATATAAAAATCCCGAACCATTCAGGTATCGGGTTTTTTTGTGCAATATTATAGAACGACTTATAGCCATTTTTCAATTGTTTCCAAATGTTAACATCCCCCTTTCAACAACCCACTAAAAAAACAAACAAATTATTGGTATAATAAAGGAATAAAATCAGGAGGTTGGCCAAGTTTGGAAACTTACGGCCAAATGATTCCAAGGAGGATTTTTTCTGTGAATTCGGTTCCATCACTGTTTTTACATAAATATAGCGATTATTTGTTGGAACAATTAGATCCACACCAAGGTGAAGATTTACAAAAGATTGAAGACGGCTTTAGCCTATATCGGGAAGGAATGGTACAAGATTTATATGTGGAAAAGAACTTTGTCATGTCATCCGTCTTTGATGGAAAAAAATTCGATTGTTTATTCCACACCCATTTATTTTCTTTAAATACATGTAATTGTAATCAACGTCTTTGTCAGCATATGATGGCAAGCTTCTTTGCTATGTATAGCGAAACAGGAAATGCAGAAACATGGATCAACGAATGGAAGTTACACCATAATTTTGAGGATAAAGCTATCCCTAAAACGGTTGTATCCAATAGCAAAAAAGCAGAAACTGACCTATACAAGCAGTGGATCGATTTAACAGACCATCTTTTTGAAAAGGAGATTTTATCGAATAAATCTATGCCCCCTTATCTATTAAATTTACATGGCTTAGTACTATTAAAGAAGTTAATGAATCATTATGATGCGGGGTATGAATTTCGGAAGCTTTTCCAAATCGTTGTAAATGTGCGACTTTTAGAAAGGCTATTAGATTGGTTTATCTCTAGCCGTTATAGTTATCAAGAAATTGAGGATATGTGTAAACAACTCGTTGAAGCCATTCAAACCAATATCGAAACGGAAACGAATCATTTACCGAATCCTCTACCTTTTTCCTATGATCCTATTTGCCAAAAATTGCGAGGAAATGTTCGGGAACTCCTCTTTTTACAAGGTGCCTTTGACCACGTTGTGTTACAAATTTATCGGTTACTTTGGCAAAATTTGTTTCACCAAAAGAAGCTGCGTAAAGAAGAATTGGCATTTGCAGAAAAGACGGCGGCAAAAAGTGATACAAAGTCGTCATGGCGTGTGGCATATTCATTCCAATTACTCATCTCTGGTCAAGTAAACGATGCCGTTGCAGTCATTGAATCAAGTGGTCCGGAACATTCGATATATATTTTGGACTATATGGACTACTTTGCTAAAAAGAATGATTGGAATAGCGTTAAACGTTTAGCGCCTTCTTTTGTTCAATATGTAAAAACCTATATGGAACAAGCAGACAATCCGTGGCGGTTTATCAATTATGTAGATTCAATCTTTGAACAAGTATCTGAACATACGTTATCCTTTGATTTACAGGAACAAGTACTTGTTGAGATGCTGCCATATAGCCGGAAACGTTTAGCCAATTTTTATTTTGAACGAAAAAAATATAAACGGATGCTAGAATTTATACAAGTATCAGGATTTTGGGAACCGGATAGAGAACGGCTCCGTTTAATCCAAAAGGAAGCACCCGAATGTTTACTGCCTTACTATCATCGTGAAGTCATGAAAGCAATTGAACGAAAAAATCGGAAAAGTTATAAAGAAGCGGTCCGATATTTGAAAAAGTTACGGACCATTTATAAAAAATTGAACAAAAAAACAACCTGGGAATATTATTTAGAAAATCTTTTAGAAGATACGAAACGGCTACGGGCCTTTCAAGAAGAATGTCAGAGGGGAAAGTTAGTACATGTTGAAAATGAAGCAATTCGCAGTTAATTGCATACCGATTAAAAAAGGATTCTTTTTTCTATTTGCCTATGACAACGAAGGTATCGCAGAATGTCACCATTGGGTTGAACCGCTCTTTCAATGGCATAAAGGGACATTCTACGGTTCAACCTTAGAGGCGAACGAGGTCGAGGTTTCCATCGGAAATCGAATGATGCGCGTTGAAGGGGTTACAATTCATACGTTAGATGCGTTAGAGTTGTTTGGCACAGAACCTTTTAATGCGTTTGTTCGTTGGGATTTTGATGACTTTTCTCAAACGTTAATGGCGATATCCCCTGTCATATACGAAAGTATAGTCAAGGGAGCATTTGGTCCGGATTTTGGTGCCTGGCAGAAAGGGATGTTCCAATGGAAAGTGCCAGAACGGGTTTGGAATGAATTTTTACCTGGCTTTTGGGAAACAAAGGTTGACGGCTGGTATGATCTTGATGGTAAAACGGAACCTATTCAAATGAAAGATTTTGTTACCTTTTTATTCAATGATGGCGTGGAAATCTTTTTAACTCGGAAGCCCCTTAAAGAACGAAATTGGCAAGAGAAAAAAGAAGTGTTGGAAAATGCGCTAGAACAAGGGATGGATTTAGCTTCCTTCTTTGATGAAAAGCGCTTTTTACAATGGGTGGGAATGGAAGAAAGTCAATTCCCTTTTTCCTTTGGTTTGCAACTGGAAGAACCACAGGAAGACGGGGATATGTGGCATTTGACGACCATTTTACGTGACCGAAAAAAGCAAGATACTATCTTTGTATTAAAAAATCACGCTGGTCGTGGATCACGTATTCCGAAACGGTGGCAGCAATATGCAGATGAAATTGTAGCGGAACAAAAACGGATTTGCCGGTTTATTCCCTGGTTGGCCAACGAGGAAGTTGATTTTACACTGGAAGATGAAATTGTGTTAGAAGATCCGGCAAGACCACCGCTCCTAATTAAAGAGGAACTTTTTGAAGATGAAGCCCTTGACTTTTTAACAGT
>CADBNU010000123.1 GCA_902796085.1 Heyndrickxia coagulans | reverse complement strand
TTTTTAACTTATTTTCGACTCGTTTTATCCTCGACCTCCCTTTACAATTAAATTCATATAAAAAACAATTCTTACGATATAAAAATATTCTATTAATTTGCGATCTCTTTATATAAATTTGCAAGTTCAATTGCTGTTACAGCTGCATCATATCCTTTATTACCCGCCTTTGTACCAGCACGTTCAATCGCTTGTTCAATAGTATCTGTTGTCAAAACGCCAAAAATAATCGGGACACCTGTTTTCATACTTGCACTAGCTACACCTTTTGCTACTTCATTACTAACATAATCAAAATGTGGAGTTGCACCTCTAATAACGGTCCCCAAAGTAATGACAGCATCGAACTTTTTAGATTCTGCTAATTTTTGTGCTGTTAGTGGAATTTCAAATGCACCCGGTACCCAGTATATTTCTATATTTTCATCTTCCACACCATGCCTTTTTAAAGCATCTTCTGCTCCCGTTAATAACCGTCCATTGATAAATTCATTAAACCTCGATACGACGATCGCCAATTTAAGTCCTGTTCCAATCAAATTTCCTTCATACACTTTTTTCACTTCTATCTCTCCTTCTATAAATATCTTAACATTCATAAATGAAAAAAGAATAATTTTTATAAATTTTAAACAACTAAACTAGTTGTTTTAATAAGTATCGTTGTAATTGTTCAATAGATACTAATTTACATTGAAATCGTTCTGCCATTTCAATAAGATGATTCAATCGTGCCATTGATCCATCATCATTCATTATTTCACAAATAATACCGACCGGGTTTGCCCCAACTAATTTAGCAAAGTCAATGGCAGCTTCAGTATGACCAGGACGATTTAAAACTCCTCCATTTTTTGCAATTAAAGGGAACACATGCCCTGGCCTATTAAAGTCGGTTGCCTTACTTTGTGGGTCAAGGATTTTTTTGATCGTATGATAGCGTTCAAACGCACTAATCCCCGTCGTTGTATCTTTATGGTCGATCGAAACTGTAAAAGCCGTTTGTTTTGTGTCGGTATTATTTTCTACCATCGGATGTAAATTTAAACGATTAGCGATCTCTTCGGTAATCGGCGTACAAATTAATCCTCTTCCTTCTTTTGCCATGAAATTTATCGTCTCAGGGGTCGCAAAATCTGCTAAAGCTAGAAAATCTCCTTCGTTTTCACGGTTTTCATCGTCAACGACAATAATCATTTTTCCTTGTTTTAAATCTTCTAATGCTTCTTCTATCGAATTGAACATTGGATTTCACTCCTCGATAAATATACAAAGAACGTATTGATTAAAATCCATTTTCTTTTAAAAAATCCATTGTAATACCTTTTGAATCGGTTGTTGTTCTTTTATTTTGTATAAAAGTATGCAAATATTTTGCAATCATATCGAATTCTAAATTAACCTTTTCTCCTTCTTTCTTTGAACCGATAATAGATGCTTTAGCTGTGTGTGGAATAAGAGAAATGGTTATCGTATTATGGCTCACTTTGAAAATAGTTAAAGATGTTCCATCAATCGCGATCGAGCCTTTTTCTAACACAAGGTGAGAAAATTTCTCTGGTATTTCTAATTCAATTAAAATCGAATTCTCATAATTTGTTCGTTTCCAAATCGTTCCGATACCATCCGTATGGCCCGTTACAAAATGACCTCCAAAACGACCGTTTGCTGCTAAGGCACGTTCCAAATTAACTTCCGAACCAACTTTTAAATATTTCAATGTGGTATCTTTATATGTTTCAGGCATGACATCAACTTCAAAGTGGTCCTTTGAAAAGTTTGTTACCGTTAAACAAACACCGTTAACAGCAATACTATCACCTAAATTTACATCATGTAAGATCTTGTTCGCTTTAATGGTAATCATTAAAGTTGGTCCATTTTGTCGAATTCGAGATACTGTTCCAATTTCTTCAACTATACCTGTGAACAAATACACATCGCCTCTTTCATCTTCAAAATAAAAAATTTTTCAATTGAATAATAAGGAATCCAAGAAACGGGGAGGGTTTAGAGGTGAAAATAATATGAATTGTTTGATAATAAAAGAAATGGATACTCTAACATTGAAGTAAAGTTTATAGATGAATAAAACCCCATACATGAAGTATGGGGCTTTAATGGTATGACAAATAAACGTTTAAATAGATAAATTTAAACGATACTATGACATCCTTCTCCCATCCAGACTTTAACTGTCGGTTTTGGAATTTCACCAAATCAGCCATTTCCATATAGAATGAAAATGGGTCACGGACTGAGAGAGTGCAAGCACCCTCATCACCGCCGGTCGGGAATTTCACCCTGCCCCGAAGGATTCCTTTATTTAATTTATTTTAATACTAACACATGCTTTAGATTAATACAACTAAAATATCAGATATTTCGTTATTCCTTTAATTCACTAAAAAAGTATAGATGAATTACGTTCAATCTATTTTTAATAAAGTTTCATATAATGGTCTCTTTCCCAATTTGTGACATGAGAGCGGAACATGTTCCATTCGATTTCCTTAGCTTCCACAAAGTTAGTAAAAATATGTGGACCTAACGCATCTTTAATAACTTCATCTTTCCGCAGTTCTTCTATTGCGAAATGAAGTGTTCCAGGGAGATCGCTAATTCCTTCTGCTTCCCGTTCTTCTTTCGTCATCTCATATATATTTCGATCGACTGGAGCTGGTGGTGTTAATTTATTTTTAATACCATCTAACCCTGCTCTAAGTAATACAGCCATTGCTAAGTATGGGTTTGCTGCAGGGTCAACACTACGCAATTCAACACGTGTACTTAGTCCTCTTGATGTAGGAATACGAACAAGTGGACTACGATTTCTAGCTGACCAAGCAACATAAACGGGAGCTTCATACCCTGGTACTAATCGTTTATAAGAATTGACAATAGGATTGGTAATAGCTGTATATCCTGGTGCATGTTTTAAAATCCCTGCCATAAATTGATATGCTACTTCACTAAGCTGTAATTTGCCATTTGGGTCAAAAAACACATTTTCATTTCCCTTAAATAGAGATAAATTACAATGCATTCCTGAACCGCTTATTCCGTAAATTGGTTTTGGCATAAATGTAGCATGTAAACCATGCTTTCTTGCTATTGTTTTTACAACTAATTTAAATGTTTGAATGTTATCACAGGCAGTGACTGCATCGGCATACTTAAAGTCGATTTCATGTTGACCAGGAGCTACTTCGTGGTGTGATGCTTCTACTTCGAATCCCATTTCTTCTAATTCAACTACAATTTCTTTACGACAGTTTTCACCTAAATCCGTCGGCGCTAGATCAAAATATCCACCATGGTCATTCAACTCTAATGTCGGTTCGCCGTATTCATCTAATTTAAATAAGAAGAATTCAGGCTCTGGACCTAAATTAAAGTGGGTGAAACCCATTTCTTCCATTTCGGATAACACTCGTTTTAAATTACTTCTTGGATCACCTGCAAAAGGCTTACCATCTGCTGTATATATATCACAAATTAAGCGTGCCACCTTTCCACGCCCTGCAGTCCAAGGAAAGATCACCCACGTATCCAAATCAGGATATAAATACATATCACTTTCTTCTATACGTACAAATCCTTCGATAGAAGAACCATCAAACATCATCTTATTATCTAGTGCTTTTGGTAATTGACTCAATGGAATCTCGACATTTTTAATTGTTCCTAGAATATCTGTAAATTGTAGACGAATAAACGATACTTCTTGCTCTTTTGCTAAACGTAAAATATCTTCTTTGGTATATTTCCCCATTCACTTGCCTCCATCTTTTAAATAGATTGGATAAAAATAAATCTCACACAAAATTTTTTCTTTGGAATGTTCACACAATAAAGATCCATCCAAAAAATTTATGGTGTAATTATATTTCAAGAATATTTTAGTTGTCAATGCTAGATATGATATTCAGAAAAATTTTTTTATAAAATGGCGATTGTCCCTTTTTTTAATTTTTTACGTTTAAACACACACTTACTTCTTTCCATTTTTATTAATGGATCTAGAAAATTAAGATTTGGATGAAATGATAACCGAATCACAAATTGTTATGTAAATAAAACAATTGTCCTTTTATTGGTACCAGTTTTTTTTATTTTATACACAACTTTGTTTCTTTTATCATAATTCCATCACGATTTCATTTAATAAAAAATTTGGGCTGTGTTCATTCAGCCCAAATTTTACCTTACTATTGGATATATAATAAACCCTTATCGATCAAATGATCTAAA
>CADBNU010000122.1 GCA_902796085.1 Heyndrickxia coagulans | reverse complement strand
ATTCGCTTTTTATATACTTATTTTACTTCCTCTATTCTAAATTTTAAAAAATAAGTCAGGTAAATATTAGCAATCCTTTATAGGAAGTACGTGTTTTAATTTGAGGTGTTCTGTTTTTTTGGTGCGAGGATTAGTTATCGTATCAATGGATTATTTAGAACCAGGTTTAAATAGAAAATAGCTGGCGTTTTGCCTCCAGCTTCCTTCAGATTCCGCGTCACCACGGACACCCTTGCGTTAAGCTAACCTCTACTTCTGTCTTCAACACCCTATAGATTACACCCATGCCAGGCGCACTAAAAAACGAGGCTGTAAATTTTCAACAGCCTCGTTTTACTTACGTAAGCAATTAATATGCTCTTCCGAACCATACTGTATGTTTTGCTTCTTTTCCACAATGAATGCAAGTGTGTTTCGTTGTTGGTGGGTTGAATGGAATATTGCGTGAAGTAAATTTTGTTTCTTCTTTTACTTTAGCTTCACATGCATCATCACCACACCAACCCGCAAGTACCCATCCTGGAATTGTTCCGTTTTTCTCGCTATTTTCAATATGTTCTTTTAATTGATCTAACGTATCAATATGCAAATGAGAATTTGCATCTCGGAAAGCTTTTGCTTTATCGTATAGACGTTTTTGCATTGTTTGTAATTCTTTCTCTACTACTTCTACAACAGAATCGAGAGAAATTGTGATTTTTTCGTCTTCATCTCTAGCTTTTAAGATTGCTTGATTGTTTTCTAAATCACGTGGTCCTAGCTCGATGCGAACAGGTACTCCTTTTAACTCCCACTCATTGAATTTAAATCCTGGTGATTGATCAGTATCATCTAATCGTACTCGAATCCCTTTATCTTTTAGAGCCTTAAAGATTTCATCTAATTTTTCAATGATTGCAGGATTTTTCTTCCATGGTCCAACAGGAATTAAAATTACTTGTGTTGGTGCAATTTTTGGCGGTAAAACTAATCCTTTTTCATCACCATGAACCATGATAACAGAACCGATTAAACGAGTAGATGTTCCCCAAGATGTTGTATGGACGTGTACGTGTTTATTTTCTCGGTTTAAGTATTTAATGTTGAACGCTTCAGCAAATTTTGTTCCCAAATAGTGACTAGTACCTGCTTGTACGGCTTTACCATCTTTCATCATTGCTTCGATGGAGTACGTATCAACAGCACCTGCAAAACGTTCAGACGGTGTTTTTTGTCCATCATACACAGGGATGGCCAATACATTTTCTACAACATCTTTATAAATATTAAGCATTTGCATTGTTTCTTTGCGAGCATCTTCTTCATCTTCATGAGCTGTATGACCTTCCTGCCATAAAAACTCAGAAGTACGAATAAATGGAAGAGTCTTCTTTTCCCAACGGAAAACGTTAGCCCATTGGTTAATCAGTACTGGCAAATCACGATAGGATTTAATCCAATTGGAATATAAATGACCAATCATCGTTTCTGAAGTTGGTCTAAGTGCTAAACGTTCTTCTAGCTTTTCACCGGCAGCTTCTGTCACCCATGGCAGTTCTGGAGAGAAACCTTCAATATGATCTTTTTCTTTTTGGAAGAAAGATTCAGGTATTAACATTGGAAAATATGCATTACGATGACCCGTTTCTTTAAAACGTTTATCCATTTCAGACTGGATATGTTCCCAAAGTTCATAGCCATCCGGTTTAAATGCGATACACCCACGAACCGGCGTATAATCCATTAAATCTGCTTTTTGAATTGTGTCGATATACCATTTTGTAAAATCGTTCGTTTGTTGCGACATAGTCATCCTCCTTACAACAAAATAGCGTAAAGATGCCCGATTGAGGACGCCTTTACGCTGAATAGTAGTTCCCACCAACATTCGACATATATTGTCGTTTCAGATATTCAATGAAACCAATAAACGTCTTCTCCTTTTAAAGACATTAGGTGGTGATATAGCTCTCAGCGAATGCTATATTAACGGATTTTATTTGAAAAACGAATATTTATTTCTAATATAATGTACCAAATTAAAGCAATAAATACAATTACTATATAAAAATTTTGCTGAGGTAATGTTAAAAAGTTATACATTTGAAAACTTTTTTTCATCATTTAATATAGTTAAAAATTCTTGGACAATTCTGATAATATTCTCCTAAAAATTCGCAAAATTCAACCCTTTCAATTCTATGTAAAAATTTTGAAATGTTTGCAATAAAAAGATAGTTTTATCAATTATATGATGGGAAATTTCAATATATCCAAAATTTATTAAAAAATATATGAATAAAGTAGTATATTATTTTTTATTAATTTATGGTTTCATATAATCGGTAAATACTACTAGATTCGACAATCTTTAGTTCGAAGATTGTCATAATATGTAAATTGGAGGTTGAAAAATGAAAATTTCCATTCGATGGAAAATTATTGGGATAGTACTTCTCGTCATTGTAATTGGTCTAGGTTCCCTATCAACAGTAAGTTCCATCTTAATATCATCTAAAACCGAAAATGCGGTCATCGATCAAAGTGAAGTACTAGTTAAAGAATTAACGAATTCCATTTCAACTTTTATTGATGGTTATGAAAAAAGTATTTTAAAAATGACTTCAGACCAAGGTGTATTAGATTATTATTATCACTCAACAACGTTTAATGATGAAGCTGATCAAGCTTTTCGCGAACAATTAAAAAAATATTTAACCATTTACAACTCTGCATCGTCCATTTACTTTACAGATGCAAACAAAATTATCACTGAACCGCATTTCGATGAAATTTTTGATTTAGATGTAAATACCCGTTCATGGTATACTGAAGCAATCGCAAACCCAAATGAAGTGTTATGGTCCCCTCCGTATGTAGATGCTTCAACCGGGGAATACGCAATTGCAGGTTCAAAAGCAGTAATGGAAGGAAATAAAGTTCTAGGTGTATTAGGAGTAGATATTTTACTATCAAGTTTGACTGAAGAAATTTCGAAAATCGATTTAGGCTTTGAAGGATATCCAATTATTTTCGATTCTTCGGGAGTTGCTATTGTTCACCCGACACTAACGGGGGAGAATTTAAGCAATCTAGAATTTGTTGAAAAGATTTTAAATGACGAAAATCAAAAAAATATTTTAAGAACGACAATTGATAATCAAGAAAATGTGATTGTTTATGAAAAAATTCCGACTTTAGGATGGACAGTTGGTGCTGTTTACAATGTAAAACAATTACATAGTACAGCAAATAGCATTCAAAATATGATTATTTTATTTACATTCATCATCTTAATCGCAATCTTTTTCGTACTGTATTTCACCATTTCAAAAATTATCAAACCAATTTATTCCTTATGTACTTCTATGGAAAAAGTTGCACATGGCGATTTAACTGTACATATCGATACAAAGAGACATGATGAAATTGGTGAATTAGCAAAACATTTCAATAACATGCTTGAAGAAATGAAAAAAATCATTGGAGTTGTTCAATCATCTTCAAGACAAGTGGAAGATCGTTCTCATCACTTAAGCGCCCTTGCTGAAGAAACGAATGCTTCCAGTGTAGAAGTAACAAATGCTGTGCGAGAAATTGCAATAGGCGCCACACAATCAAGTGAAAACGCAGATCAAGTAACTGTTTCATCAGGGAAATTAGGAGACAAAATCAATCAAATGACAGAGCAATCGAAAGCGCTCAAAGGAATTACAAATGAAGCGAATGAATTGAATAATGAAGGACAAGAGAAAATGGACAATTTATTAAATTCCTTTGAAAATTCGAAATCAGAATTACACAATATGTCTATCTCTGTGTCTTCACTGGAAGAAAAAATTCATGCGATTGAATCTGTGATGGATACAATCTCTGAAATTTCGCAACAAACGAATTTACTCGCTTTAAACGCAAGTATTGAAGCAGCTCGTGCAGGCGAACATGGTAAAGGATTTGCTGTTGTAGCAGAAGAAGTACGTAAACTTGCCGAACAATCGGCTAAAGCAACGGAACATGTCAAATCAACAATCCATGAATTGCAGCAAGAAGCAATTTCCGTCGTTAAACAAATGAATGAAATGCAAGATACATTCAAAGAACAAGGAACAGTTGTTGAAAATACAAGTATACTATTCCAAAATCTATCATCGTTAATTTTAAATATGGAACATACTTTTAAAACTGTTACGGAAGAAATCGATAGTATCATAAAATATAAAGATCGAGTTGTGGAAACCATTGAGGAAATGTCCATGACAGCACAATCAACTGCAGCAGCTTGTGAGGAAGTAAGTGCTGCTAGCGATGAGCAATTAAGAGCAATACATTCTGTTGCTGAAGCTTCAGAAGAACTAAACGAATTAAGCAAAGAATTATCTCAAACTGTAAGCAGATTTAAAATATAAATCGAGTAGGAGGGAGCGATTAACTCCCGTCCTCTCACACCACCGTACGTACGGTTCCGTATACGGCGGTTCAATGAAGATGATTGACGCAAGTCTTTATAACTTCCGTGAATAGCTGTTCTCTTTATGCCAGTGGTCACTCCACCCTCCAAGAGGT
>CADBNU010000121.1 GCA_902796085.1 Heyndrickxia coagulans | reverse complement strand
GCTATGGTGGCTATGGCTACGGTGGCTATGGCTATGGCGGCGGTAGTACATTCGTGTTAATCGTCGTATTATTTATTCTGTTAATTATTGTCGGTGCAAGTTTCTATAATTAAAATCATGAGGAGGGCAGGTATAAACCTGTCCTTTTCCTTTATATACATATAAACTTATGAACCCTAAAGCAATTTCTGCATAGTATAAAGTAGTTTCAAAAAGGAGGCGTAATAGATCGAATGGATCCAAATTTCTTTAAAGGATTAGAAAAAAAAACGGGCGTTAACATGAATGACATTTTTCAGTTAGCCAATTCTTTACAGTATGCAAACTTACAGGATGAAAAAACAGTACGTGAGGTTGTCCAACAAGTGGCGCGTATTGCTGGAAGAAATGTGCCTAAAGAATTAGAAGACAAAATTGTAGATACCATTATTCATGATGGTAAAAAATTAGATTTTAATACAATTGCCAACATGATGAATAAGAAAAAATAACGAACGAACACATTAAACTGGAGGGTAAGAACAGGTTCTTCAGAAAATCTGATATTGTGGAACATGAAAGGGACGTTGGCGTACGTACATCCAGTGACAAAGCCGTAACCGTTTCGGGGTCTTCGACTTTGTGTGGATGGTGCTTACTACTTTTGGCACAAAAGCTTTTGCTGTTCCCATGCCACGCCAACTTCCCTCAAATGACTTATTGGCTTGCCCTTTTTGTAAAAACGTTTGTAACTATTCTGATTTTTTTGATAATATGAACAGGGAGGGGGATTAATGTTTTCAATTTTTCCTATTGATCATTCCGTATACCAAAAACAAATAGATAAAGTTATTCAAAATAAAAATAAAAGGGTTACGAAGATACATAAAATAATGAAACTAAACCATCTAGTTCAATATGAGCATTATCTAAAAAAGAGTCAATTAAAGGGGAGAAAAGTTGATATTAGAGTTTGAAGGTGTTGTTTGAAAAAGTAAAAGCAACCGGTTATTACCGATTGCGAGTTTAATACTTAAAGTTATTTTTCCCCGAGTAAGAATGTTTCGTAAACGTTCCAAACACCATTATCTAATTGATAAACCAGATGAAAACGATCAATTTCTTCTGTGAAATCTAATTTTAAAAGTCGAAGTTGACTATAGACATCGGTGTGTTCTCCATCTGAAAGCTCTTGTCCTAAAGTAATGTGGGGTACAAAAGCATATTCCGGTGGATTTCCGTAGGCAAGTGAATTAATATCGCCATATAATTTTTCTAGTTCTGAAGATGGTTCTATTTTTAAATATACAACATTATTTACAGGATGAAATGTACTGATCTTTTTCGTTGTAATTGAAAATGGTTGATGATTACGAGCAATTTCTTCTAAATGGTTCGAGATTTCGGCAATTTCGTTATCAGATGATTCAAATTTTGCTTTTAATGTGATATGTGGTGGGATTAAAGCATAATAAGGATCATATCTTTTTCGATAGGAATTAGCAAAGTCTTGTAATTTTTTTGATGGATAGATCACAACGCCAACTTTCATGAAAAAACCTCCTTTATGAATTTTGACTGAAAAACTGTGACTTATAGCGGGAACAACTTTTTGAAAGCCCTTTTTAGGTCTTTTTGCCAATACTTCCATGTATGATTTCCTTCAATTTCATCATAAAAATATGTGGCCATTGTTCCTTTTAATCGTTCATGTAATTTTCTATTCGAAGTTAAAAAATCAGCAATTTTTCCATCGGTCATTTTGACTTCTGTTTCTTGTTTCCCAATCACATGGTAAATATTGAGTAATTCCCATTCGGAAAATTGTTGAACGTTTTGCAAAACTATATCATCTACAAGTGGGGAATGCAAAATCGCTTTACCAAATATTTTTGGGCTATAAAGTGCACCCATTAATGAAGCAGTACCTGCAAGAGAATCTCCTGCTAGCGCTCGAGAAAATGCATTTTTTTGTACTGGAAAAGTTTTCTCGACAAATGGTAGAAATTCGTTTGTTAGAAATAGAAGATATTGCTTATGTTTAGATCCATCAGGATGATATTTCTTTCTCCTGTCTGGTACGGATTGATAAGGAATGCCGAAAAATAGGAATGGCTCAATTTCTAAGTTGTAATTCAATTCATCTAATGTTCTGGCAATTCTTCCTAACTGGAAATAATCTTTACCATCTTGTGCAATGCAGATTGGGTATTCATGAAATGGTGTATACTCGGGAGGAAAATAGACAAGTATATTTAGCTCTTCTTGAAGCTGTTGACTATATAACTTGAATTCATCAACTTTTCCTTTGTTCATT
>CADBNU010000120.1 GCA_902796085.1 Heyndrickxia coagulans | reverse complement strand
TTTTTCGTATTAGTAAGCATGAATAAATACAAATGTGGATAAATTGTGATAAAATATTTATAATATTAATTCAATTGAGGTGATTCAATTGATAACGAAAGTGGTTGCTGCGCTCATCTTACCAGGATTATTAGTGATATTGTTTTCAAGGGTTACATATAACTATATAGTAGGACTTCTTTTAACGTTAGCATTAATTATTGCTTCGGCCTATAAAGGTTATACAGAAGGTTTGTTTGTTGTAATTGCTGATGCGGCATCGTTAACGATCGGTTTATGGTATTCAAAACAGATGATTGAAAAATATCATTTTGAGAACAAAAGTGCTTAGATTGTAAACGCCTAACGATTACCAAAGGGCGTTTTTTTTGTTTTGGTGAAATCTATTTTCTAGTTATTTTGTCTTATAAAATCGAATGTTCGTTCGCATAATAGTAGTATTTTTAAATATAGTTTGTTACAATATAACCATCGAATAGCTGTGTCGGTAAAATTTGAAAATGAGGATGATTCGGATGCAAAAGTTGGATAAAAAATTCGAGTTAGTGTCAGACTATACGCCTCAAGGTGATCAGCCTGAAGCAATCAGGCAATTAGTTGAAGGGATTAAAAGCGGAAAAAAACATCAAACATTACTCGGTGCAACAGGTACAGGAAAAACATTTACGATTTCAAATGTTATTAAAGAAGTAAACAAACCGACTTTAGTTATTGCTCACAACAAAACATTAGCAGGTCAACTGTATAGTGAATTTAAGGAATTTTTTCCAAATAATGCTGTCGAGTATTTCGTTTCTTATTACGACTATTATCAACCTGAAGCCTATGTCCCACAAACAGATACATATATTGAAAAAGATGCGAGTATTAATGACGAAATCGATAAATTAAGGCATTCAGCGACATCTGCCTTATTTGAACGAAACGATGTTATTATTATCGCTAGTGTGTCTTGTATTTACGGCTTAGGTTCACCTGAAGAATATCGAGAATTAGTACTTTCTCTCCGTGTAGGGATGGAAATTGATCGCAATGCATTGCTTCGAAAATTAGTTGATATTCAATATGAACGAAACGATATTGACTTTCACCGAGGAACGTTCCGTGTTCGAGGCGATGTTGTGGAAATTTTCCCTGCTTCCCGGGATGAGCATTGTCTACGAGTAGAATTTTTCGGCGATGAAATCGACCGAATTCGTGAAGTGGATGCGTTGACTGGGGAAATTTTAGGAGACCGCGAGCATGTTGCCATTTATCCTGCTTCTCACTATGTAACAAGGGAAGAAATTATGAAAAAGGCGATTGCGAATATTGAACAGGAATTGGAAGAACGTTTACAAGAACTACGTGACGAGGGGAAACTGTTAGAGGCTCAACGTTTGGAACAACGAACAAAGTATGATTTAGAAATGATGAGGGAGATGGGCTTTTGCTCAGGTATTGAAAACTATTCACGTCATTTAGCGTTAAGACCGCCAGGGGCAACACCGTATACATTACTCGATTATTTTCCAGATGATTTTCTCATAGTCGTAGATGAATCTCATGTGACAATACCGCAAATTCGAGGGATGTATAACGGGGATCAAGCCCGGAAAAAAGTGTTAGTAGATCATGGTTTCCGCCTACCATCTGCATTGGATAACCGTCCACTTAAATTTGAAGAGTTTGAAGAGCGGATTAACCAAATTGTATATGTTTCAGCTACACCGGGTCCTTATGAGTTGGAACACTGCCCGACAATGGTTGAACAAATTATTCGTCCTACAGGACTTCTTGACCCAATCATTGACGTGCGTCCTATAAAAGGTCAAATTGATGATTTAATGAACGAAATCCAAGATCGGATTGAAAAAGATGAGCGGGTATTGGTAACGACGTTAACAAAACGGATGGCGGAAGATTTAACAGATTATTTAAAAGACGCCGGAATTAAAGTTCAATATTTGCATTCGGAAATCAAGACGTTAGAACGGATGGAAATCATTCGGGATCTTCGACTTGGTAAGTTCGACGTCCTCGTTGGAATTAATTTACTTCGTGAAGGCCTGGATATTCCAGAAGTTTCACTTGTTGCCATTTTAGATGCCGATAAAGAAGGATTTTTACGATCCGAACGTTCGCTTATTCAAACCATTGGGCGTGCTGCGAGAAATGCGAATGGTCGTGTTATTATGTATGCTGATAATATTACTGATTCGATGGAAAAAGCGATCAGTGAGACAAGACGTCGTAGGGAAATTCAAGTGAAGTATAATGAAGAACACGGCATCACACCGAAGACGATTAAAAAAGCTGTTCATGATGTTATTAAGGCAACCATTGCTGCTGAAGAACAAGAAGAATATACGATTGCTGATAAATATGGCAAGATGTCGAAGAAAGAGCGTGAAAAAGTAATTGCCAAACTGGAACAAGAAATGAAAGAGGCAGCGAAAGCTCTAGACTTTGAAAAGGCTGCAGAATTACGGGATATTGTGTTTGAGCTTAAGGCAGAAGAAGGTGAATAAAATGAAAAGTGAGATCAGTATTAAAGGGGCACGGACAAACAATTTAAAAAATATTGATATTAACATACCGCGTGATCAATTAGTCGTACTAACAGGGTTATCTGGATCTGGTAAATCTTCACTTGCCTTTGATACGATTTATGCAGAAGGTCAACGTCGTTATGTTGAGTCCTTATCATCCTATGCAAGGCAGTTCCTTGGGCAAATGGATAAACCGGATGTCGATTCCATTGAAGGGTTGTCTCCAGCAATTTCTATTGATCAAAAAACAACGAGCCGCAACCCTCGTTCTACGGTTGGGACAGTTACTGAAATCCATGATTATTTACGATTACTTTATGCACGGATTGGTCGTCCAATTTGTCCGAATCACGGCATTGAAATCTCGTCACAGACGGTGCAACAGATGGTCGATCGTATTATGGAATATCCAGACCGGACGAGAATTCAAGTATTGGCACCAATTGTTTCCGGTAAAAAAGGCGCCCATGTAAAAGTATTGGAGCAAATTAAAAAAGAAGGATTTGTCAGACTCCGAGTAGACGGAGAAATGATGGAAGTTACAGACGAAATCGAGTTGGATAAAAATAAAAAACATTCCATTGACGTTGTTGTCGACCGTATTATCGTGAAGGATGGAGTTGAGACGCGCCTAACCGATTCTCTAGAAACAGCGTTAAAACTAGGACACGGTCGAGTATTAGTTGATATCATTGGTAAAGAAGAATTGTTATTCAGTGAACTACATTCTTGTCCGTTATGTGGATTTTCGATTGGGGAATTAGAACCGCGCATGTTTTCCTTCAATAGTCCGTTCGGTGCATGTCCAGATTGTGACGGAATCGGTTGGAAAATGGAAGTCGATATTGACTTAGTGATTCCCGATTGGAATATGACATTACGTGAAGGGGCTATTGTACCTTGGAAAGGAACGTCTTCGAATTATTATCCAAAACTTTTAGAATCGGTGTGCAATCATTATGGCATCGATATGGATATCCCTGTAAAAGATATTCCAAAAAATCAAATGGATAAAATTTTGTACGGTTCTAATGGAGAATTAATTCATTTCCATTATGAAAACGACCGAGGTATGATTCGGGATACATTTATTAAATTCGAAGGTGTTGTGCATAATATTGAACGCCGTCATCGCGAGTCTGGTTCTGATCTAATTAAAGAAACAATGGAAAAGTTCATGTCCCATAATTATTGCCAAACATGTAAAGGGTATCGCTTATCAAAAGAAGCATTGTCGGTCAAAATAAACGGTCGCCATATCGGGGAAATTTCTGACTTAACGATTAAAGAGGCGTTGGAGGAAATTGATAAACTTGAATTGACAGAAATGGAACAAGACATTGCTCGGCTGATTTTAAAAGAAATTAAAGCTCGTTTAGGCTTTTTAGTCAATGTCGGCCTTGATTACTTAACACTTAGCCGTCAAGCCGGAACGTTATCAGGTGGTGAAGCGCAGCGAATTCGCTTAGCTACACAAATTGGTTCCCAATTGACGGGTGTGTTATATATTTTAGACGAGCCTTCGATTGGTCTTCATCAACGAGATAATGATAAATTGATCGCAACGATGAAACATATGCGTGATATTGGGAATACATTAATTGTTGTTGAACATGATGAAGATACAATGTTAGAGGCTGATTATCTTGTTGATGTTGGTCCAGGTGCAGGTATACATGGTGGACAAATTGTTGCTGCCGGAACACCTGAAGAAGTCATGAAAAATGAAAACTCTCTAACCGGTCAGTATTTATCTGGTAAAAAGTTCATTCCTTTGCCAAAAGAACGGAGAAAGGGAAATGGAAGTTTTATCGAAATAAAAGGCGCTAAGGAAAATAATTTAAAAAACATTAACGTCAAGTTTCCATTAGGTACATTTACTGTTGTAACAGGTGTATCCGGTTCAGGAAAGAGTACACTAATTAATGAGATTCTATATAAAACATTAGCTCAAAAACTGAATCGCGCCCATGATCGTCCTGGTAAGCATAAGGAAATGATTGGAATTGAAAATATTGAACGGGTCATTGATATTGATCAATCACCAATAGGTCGAACCCCACGGTCCAATCCTGCAACATATACCGGTGTTTTTGACGATATTCGAGATCTGTTTGCATCCACGAATGAAGCGAAAATACGTGGATATAACAAAGGTCGTTTCAGCTTTAACGTAAAAGGTGGACGTTGTGAAGCTTGTAAAGGTGACGGGATTATTAAAATTGAAATGCATTTCTTACCGGACGTTTATGTCCCATGTGATGTTTGTCACGGGAAACGTTATAATCGAGAAACGTTGGATGTGAAATATAAAGGCAAAAATATTTCCGATATTCTCGATATGACGGTAGAAGAAGCAATGGAGTTTTTTGAAAATATACCGAAAATATACCGCAAAATTAAAACGATCTATGATGTTGGCTTAGGCTACATGAAACTGGGGCAATCAGCAACAACTTTATCAGGCGGTGAGGCACAACGGGTTAAACTTGCATCCGAATTGTATCGTCGTTCGACTGGTCGTAATATGTATATTTTAGATGAACCGACTACCGGTCTACATGCCCATGATATTGCTAGATTGCTCGATGTTTTACAACGATTAGTTGAACAAGGTGATACAGTCGTTGTGATTGAACATAATTTAGATGTCATTAAACAAGCCGATTATATCATTGACCTTGGCCCGGAAGGCGGGGATGGCGGTGGCACAATCGTTGCGAAAGGTACCCCTGAACAAGTAGCTAAAAACGAAAAATCATATACCGGTTATTATTTGAAGCGGATTCTTGAAAGAGATCAAAAGCGGATGGCGAAGTTGATTCATGAAAAAACAGAACTGCCAGTATCTACGAAATAAAATTTTTTAACCGTTTATAAGAGAGATAAACGCATAGTATATCGTTCTCTTATGAACGGTTTTCTTTTATCAATCCATCCAACTAGGAAAAATTTTACACGAACATAGTGAAACTTTTATATATGGCCCTTCGTATAAAAAAATACGAATACGATATTTATATATTTAAGATGAGAAAGGACTGGTGGCTGGTGAAAGAAGAACGGAAAAAGATTTTAGAAATGGTCAAATCGGGATTACTTTCCATTGATGAAGCAGAGAAATTATTAGAAGAGCTCAACCAAGTTGAAGAGAAAAAACAAATGAAAGAAGAGGCTAGTAAAGAAGCAGAGAAACTTTCAACAATTATTGAAGCTGAATCAGAAAAGGAAGATCAATACGAAAAAAAACATTACGATTATAAAGTAAAGCAAGAAAAAACATTGAAGGACCGTGTTTTTGACTTTTTTGAGACCGCAATGGAAAAAGTAAAAGAACTAGATCTTGATTTTACAAAGTCTGTAAATATCTCCCATGTTTTCCAACAAAATAATAACGATTTTCAAAAGGTTCAAATTGATATCCCGAATGGTTCGGTACATTTAGAAGCTTGGGATCATACGGATGTACGTGTAGAATGTGATGCGAAGATTTTCCGTACTGATCAAGTTGATGAGGGAAAAGAACGATTTATGAAAGATGTTGACTTTACGATTGTTGATGAAACTCTAACTTTTGTCTCCTTTGATAAAATTAATAAAGTCGAAGTTAAAGTTTATGTACCGCAAAAAGATTTTGATAAAGTTTATGTTAAATTATTTAACGGATCTATTACGACTCGAAACTTAAGTGCGAGGAAAATTAGCCTTCAATCTACAAACGGTCAAATTCGCTTATCAAATGCTTCCGGAGAAAAGGCGAAACTTGAAACAACAAATGGCGCGATTACCCTGTCAGAGATTGCCTTTGACAAAGTTGATGTTGAAACGGTTAACGGTAAAGTAAACGTTGACGGTAAATTTAAAAAAGCAGAAGCAGAAACGATTGGAGGCTCCATTACAGCTTATGTACGTGAACCACAGCCAGAGTCTGTACGCTTATCAAGTGCCACCGGTGCTATTTATGTGAATGTACAAGAACATCTAGCTGTAAGTGGGGAAGTAAAATCTAATTTAGGAAATGTGCATGTGAATTTAGAAAATATATATAAAATGAAGGAAGAAAAGGAAGTGATTCAAAAGATTATTCGTTTTGATACGACATCGGAGTTAACCAATAAAACTTATATTTTTGCCGATGCTAAAACAGGATCTGTCTATGTGAAGCCGTTATAATATAGCGGCTTTTTTATTTTGTCGCTTTTGAATTTATAATGTTCGTCGGATGATATGATCGGTAAAAATCGAAATTTTGATTATGTGTCATATAAATTTGTTGAGCTGGGTTAAATTGAATTCTTTGGTTTCATGAAGAAAAATGGTAGAATTAAAAAAGACCTAAAAAATGATTACCCGATGTAAGTGAGGGAAGTACACTATGTCAAAAGTAACAATTAAAGACATACTTAAAAAGTTCAATTTAGAGTTAATAAGTGGTGAAGATGGGATTGATCGGCCAGTCACGACAAGTGACATTTCGAGACCTGGCTTGGAGATGGCTGGTTTTTTTGATTATTATCCAGAAGAAAGAATACAATTGTTAGGAATGACAGAGCTTACTTTTTTATCAAAATTAAATGAAGAAGATCGAAAATACCGACTACAACGACTTTGTACAGATATCACACCAGGTATTATTATTACAAGAAATTTGGATGTTCCGGAAGAATTAATTGAGGCTTCTGAACGTGAATCTGTACCTGTTATGCGGACGAAAATGAAAACGACGAGAATGGTTAGTCATCTGACAAATTTTCTTGAATTACGTTTAGCACCTACCGTTGCAGTTCATGGAGTCCTTGTCGATGTATATGGTGTCGGGGTGTTAATCACTGGACAAAGTGGTGTTGGGAAGAGTGAAACAGCGTTGGAATTAGTAAAACGTGGTCATCGACTAGTTGCAGATGATTGTGTCGAAATACGGCAAGAAGATCAGGATACCCTTGTCGGAAATTCCCCTGCCTTAATTGAACATTTATTAGAAATTCGTGGATTAGGGATTATTAATGTGATGACTTTATTTGGTGCAGGAGCTGTTCGTTCCTATAAACGAATTACAATGTGTGTTAATTTAGAAATCTGGGATCAAAAGAAACAATATGATCGTCTTGGTTTAGACGAAGATAAAATGAAGATCTTTGATGTAGAAATTCCAAAGTATACGATACCTGTCCGTCCAGGTCGAAACTTAGCGGTTATCATAGAAGTGGCAGCTATGAATTATCGGTTGAAACGAATGGGTGTGAACACGGCAAAAGAGTTTACAGCAAGACTGGAGGAAACCATTCGGGAACGAGAAGATGATTAAGGTACAAATAGCAGAGACTAGTG
>CADBNU010000119.1 GCA_902796085.1 Heyndrickxia coagulans | reverse complement strand
GGGATGCTTCCCCTTTTTTATTTTGCTTCATTAGGTAAGTTTTCCCCTTCATGATTACTAGTGTAAAATGGGTCAAGAATAACAATTTCCACACGGCGATTCTTAGCCCAATTTTCTGGTCCATCATTTGGAACGATTGGTCTAGTATCACTATAACCCGTTGCAATAAAACGTGTAGGATCGATTTCATGTTCCTCAACAAAATACCGAATAACACTTGCTGCTCTGGCTGAAGATAATTCCCAATTAGAAGGATAACGAGAATTATGAATCGGACGATTATCTGTATGACCTTCTACCCTTACGACATTTGGAATTTCTTTCATTAAGTTTGCGACATGGTCTAAAAATGGCAAGGCTTCTTCTATAATATTAGCTTCTCCAGTTTCAAATAAGACTTGTTCAGGTAAAACTAAGACAATTCCACGTTCATTCCTAGTTACGATGACGATATCCTCAAGTCCATTTTTTTTGATAAAGTGATTGACTTCTGATATCAGTCTCTTTAATTGTTCATCCATTTTTGATTGTTCATCATCAAATGTATCCTCATTTAAATCATCATCAATAATGGTGTTCGGTGTTTGTTCAAAAGGTATGGAGGACGGATTAAAATCAAAAATGGCACGTTCGCGGAAAGATTGGGCAAGTGCCTCAAATTTTTCTTTATCAATTTGAGACATTCCGAATAATAGTACAAAAAATACTAAGATCAGCGTTACTAAATCAGAATACGTAACCATCCATGCTGGTGCACCTTTTTTCGGGGGCTTTTGACGTTTTTTTAACCTCATTTGTTAAGCCCCCTTCTTCTCAATTTGTGTATCGTCTTCATTTTTGTTTTGTTCAGATATAAATGCAGTTAACTTTTCACTTAACAATTTTGGATTTTGACCAGATTGAATACCAATAATACCTTCGATAATCATTTGTTTAGTAAACACTTCTTTTTCTGTTTTTTCTTCTAATTTAGCTGCCATAGGATTAAAGAATAAATTAGCTAAAAGAGAACCATACAAGGTTGTAAGTAATGCTATTGCCATCTTTGGGCCTAAGGATGAAGGTTCATTCAAGTCATTTAACATCAATACGAGTCCGATTAACGTACCAATCATCCCCCAAGCTGGTGCAAACTCTCCTGCTCTTTCCAATAAACTTCTTCCTTTACGATGACGTTCTTCCATGGCTGCAATATCTGCATTCATAATCTCAATTACAACATCCGGTTCAATTCCATCAATGGCCAGTAATATACCTTTTTTAATAAACTTATCATCTAACTGTTCTACTTCAGCTTCTAATGATAGTAAACCTTCTCTTCTTGCTTTTTCACTCAACCGTATAAAAAGTTCAATGAGTTCTCTTAAATTATAATCATCATGAGAAAATGCTTGCTTAATCACAACAAACATTTTCTTCATTTCTTTTAATGGAAAGCTAATAAATAATGCAGCGATGACGCCACCCAAAACAATAATAATGGATGATATATCAATAAATTGTACAAATCCATTTAATCCGGTTTCTGAAATAACCCCGAATATAAATACGGCTAAACCACCGATGATTCCAATTGGAGTTAAAAGATCTAGTCTTTTCATTATATATCTCCCGCTTTTATAAAGGTTTTGATATTCTATCCTTTATATCGGCACGGGCGTTATTTTGTTGAGTTCCTAAATTCAAAACGGTGCGGAAGATTTACAACATGTTCAGAAACTTCTTCTTTTTTCATATACTTCGTTAAAAGCCGCATGGCTACCGCACCAATATCATATAAAGGTTGTACAATTGAAGTTAATTGTGGACGTACCATGACTGATAAGCGTGTGTTATTGGCCGCAAGAACTTCAAAATCATCTGGAATGGAAAAACCGTTATCTTGTAAACCATGAACAATTCCAACAGCCATTTCATCTGTAGCTACACAAATGGCTGTTGGTTTATCATCAAGTTTGATAATTTTTTCAGCGGCTTCAATACCAGAATCGTACGTATAATCTCCTTCCAGTACATAGTTTTCATTCAATTTAATACCAGCTTCTTCTAGAGCCTTTTTATACCCATTAAATTTTTTCACACCATTTATTGGCTCTTCTAATGTTCCAAACAAATATGCAATTTTTTCATGTCCATGCTCGATAAAATATTTCGTTGCATCATAGGCTGCCTTTTCATAATCAATGTTTACCGCAGGAATTTTACCTGTTTCTTCAATTGATCCCGCCAATACAATAGGCACAGAGGATTTTTCAAATTCTGCCACATGTTCTTTCGTTACATTTCCACTCATAAAAATAATCCCATCAACTTGTTTACCAAGCATCGTATTTAATAAATGGAATTCTTTGTCTTTATTTTGGTCAGAGTTACTCAAAATAATATTATAGTTATACATCGTCGCTATATCTTCGATACCACGTGCTAATTCAGAAAAGAAGGCGCTGGATATATCTGGAATAATAACACCTACAGTAGTTGTTCGCTTACTTGCAAGTCCTCGTGCAACAGCATTTGGACGATATCCTAAACGTTCGATAACTTCCAACACCTTTTTTCTTGTAGCTGGTTTTACATTTGGATTACCATTCACTACTCGTGAAACAGTTGCCATTGAGACATTCGCTTCTCTTGCGACATCATAAATTGTAATATTTTGTCCTTGCATCACCGACACTCCTTTAATTCAGCAATTTTTATCCAAATAGAATTTTTATCCAAAAAAATGTAAATGTATATATTTTTTGCTATCAAAAAATACTGTTATTGTTTATATTTTACACTTTTTACTTTATGAATTCTTTTATTTAGCGAATTATTAAAGATTTTTTAAAAACTCTTCTAAAATCAATTATATTGTAAAAATTCCCTTCTGTCTTTGCTACAAAAGGGAATAATTTTCATTATAGCATATCTTGGAAAAAATACTATTTTAGTGCCATCATATCATAAGATGTACAAAAAAAATTTAATAGATAAAAGTACTACTATAAAATATTCCTAATCTACTAACGTATTGAAACAGAACTTTATAATACCTTAAAAATATGGTAAATTTCAACTATAAAATCATTCTAAATAAAAGGATAAATAAGATTATTGACCTATGATTTTCAGTAATTTAAAGAAGGTGTTTCGTTTGAATGAAAAAAAGCAAATATTTGCGCTAGATATAGGGACTAGAACGGTTGTCGGTATAATCCTTGAAGAAGTTAAAAATAAAAAAGTAATAAAAAAAATTGTATCTGAAGAACATACCGAACGGGCCATGCTTGATGGACAAATACATGATGTTTCTGCTGTAAGTCAGATTATTCAAAAGGTAAAAGAAAAAATGGAAAGCGAATTTGGGACATTAACAAGAGTAAGTGTAGCTGCTGCTGGACGTTCTTTAAAGACAGAACAGGCGAAAGCACATTTACCGATACGTGGACGAATTTTACAAAAGGAAGATATAACTCATCTAGAATTAATGGCGGTACAAATTGCAGAGCAACAAATGAAAGAAAAATATAAAGATGTGAATACCGAGTATTTTTGTGTAGGATATTCGGTTCTATATTACTACTTAAATGGTGAAAAAATCGGTAATTTAATAGATCAAAAGGGTGAAGAAGCAGCAGTTGAAATTATTGCGACCTTTTTACCTAAAATTGTTGTAGATTCATTGACAATGGCCATTAACCGTAGCAACTTGGAAATAGACGCCTTGACACTGGAACCGATTGCCGCCATTCATGTTCTTATTCCTCCTTCTATGCGGCGGTTAAATGTTGCTCTTGTTGATATAGGTGCAGGAACTTCGGATATTGCCATTACTGATAAAGGAACGATTGTCAACTATGGCATGGTACCAATTGCCGGCGATGAAATTACCGAAGCCATTAGTGATCAATTTTTATTAGATTTCCCTTTAGCCGAAAAAGCAAAAGTTCAATTATCTTGTAGTAATAAAATTGTCATCCAAGACATTTTAGGATTTGAAACGACGTTAACCCGTGATGAAGTGGTCGAAGCAATTTCCCCATCGATCAATTCCCTTGCAAAGCATATTGCTAATGAAATTGTTCAGTTAAATGGTTTAAAGGCGCCAAAGGCAGTAATGTTAATCGGTGGTGGCAGCTTAACCCCAAATCTTGCAGACCGAATTGCTGCTGAATTAAACTTACCAAAAAATCGTGTCGCTATCAGAGGGATAGATGCTGTACAAAATATCGACTTTGATACCGATGGAAATTACGGTCCTGAACTTATTACACCGGTTGGAATTGCCATCAATGCAAACGAAAAACCGATTCAGTATAAAACAGTCCATGTCAATGATATTCCTGTTCGTCTTTTTGAATTAAAACCGTTAACAGTTGGAGAATGTCTACTTCAAGCAGGTATTCAAATGAGGCAATTATATGGAAAACCAGGTTTGGCTAAAATTATTATGATTAACGGAAAAAGTATGACATTAAGTGGACAATTAGGTTCTCCACCTATCTTAAAGAAAAATGGGCTCGATTGTTCGATCGATGATATGATTTCTGATGGAGATAAAATCATAGCATTACGTGGGAAAGACGGAAAAGAGGCAGAACTTACGATTCAAGATCTACTCGAAAATCAAAACAACACGGTTATCATTGATAGTAAATCTTATAACTATAAACCTAAAATTCTTGTTCATAATAAACTAGTCAATACAGATTACAAAGTTAGAGATAGAGACGAAATCACAATCCAAGAACCTTCGACTATAAAAGAATTGTTATCATTACTAGGTCTGTCGAAAAAAATGAAAAAAATAAAACCTTTTCGCATTCAGATTAATAATCAAGAAATACATATACCATCCTTTGCTGGTAAAGTAATAAAAAATAATCGTGAAGTACCTTTAAATAGTCCGATAAAAAATGGGGACATCCTTCAATTGGTTGAAACGTACGAACCGACGTTAGAAGAATTAGCTAACACACAAAATTGGCAAATGGAATATTCCATTCCAATCACTTTTAATGGACAAGATGTGATTTTACGAGAAGAGAGAATAAAAGTATACAGAAACGATCAAGTGTTAAGACCGGATGAGAAAATTTCAAATGGTGATCAATTAAGAGTGGAACATCACAAGTTACAACCTTTTATTTTTCAAGATATTTTTCGGTTTGTAGAATTTCAAATCCCGAAAGAAACAGGAGATTATAACATTTTTATTAATGGTCATAAAGCAAGCTTTGATCATCCGATCCAGCCGGGAGATCGTCTAGAAATTAAATGGCTCATAGAAAGCAAACATTTAGGGGCTGAATAAAGCCCCCTTTTCTATCGATCATTTATTCATCCGTCAGTAACTTCAATGGTTTTTCAGCTGGACCTTCGACAACATCACCATTGATAGCGAATCGCGAACCGTGACACGGACAATCCCAAGTGCGTTCACCACTATTCCACTCTACCTCGCATCCCATATGTGTACACGTTGTATCTACAATATATAATTGTCCTCTTTCATCTTTATATGCTCCAGCCCTTTTTCCTCGATATTTGACAACAGCACCTTCATCATTTTGTAAATCCTCTATTTTCTTTGGAGGATTCTCGATTTTTCCTTGCACTAATTGTTTCGCTACATTCGCATTCTCTTGTAAAAAATGTTTAACCGATGGATCCGATTTAAACCTTGATGGAGTGTATAAATCGATAAAAGGATTTTCCTTTCCAAGAATTATATCCCGGAACATTTGAGCTGCGACGGTACCATGAGTCATTCCCCATTTTCTAAATCCTGTCGCAACAAGGATATTTCGGTTCGTATTTGTCACATAACCGATGTATGGGACTTTATCTAATGTTGTATAATCTTGGGCACTCCAACGATAGACAATCTCTTTAACACCAAAAGTATTTTCCGCATACGTTTTTAAGTTTTCGAAATGTTTCATCGTTGAAACACCTTGTCCCGTTTTATGGTGATCTCCACTGAATAAGATTAACTTTTTTCCTTCATAAGGAGTATAACGAATCGATCTCGTTGGGTTTTCTGCATTGATATACATTCCACCGGTAAACTCTTTTTCCGTTAAGGCCGCTACCACATAGGAACGTTCTGGATGCATACGAGCAAAATAAAAACCCTCATCGTGAAATGGAAAGTGGGAACAACTTAAAACATATGTACATTGAATTGTATGTCCATTCTGCATTAATACTTTCGGTTTATCACCTAATTCTACTTTTAATGCGGTGGAGTTTTCGTATATTTGACATCCTTTCTCTTTTAACTCTTCAACAAGGACATGTAAATATTTTAAGGGATGAAATTGAGCTTGATCATTCATAACAAGGGCAGCATTAATAGAAAACGGCAACGGACTAGTATCAACCATTCTTCCAGGAATATTCAACTTTTCATATGCTTTTAATTCTTTTTCTAGATTCGTAATTTCTTCCTCTGACTGGGTAAAAACATAAGCATCCTCAATGGCTAAATCACAATTTATTTGATGTTTATTGATGATTTTTTGAACAAACTTAATGGCTTCTGTATTTGCTTGATAATATAGCTTTGCCTTTTCTTCACCAAAATGTTGAATAAGTTCATCATAAAACAATCCATGTTGTGCTGTTAATTTTGCTGTCGTATTTCCCGTTGTTCCGCTCATTAATCGGTCAGCTTCAACTAATGCAACCGTTAAACCTTCTTGTATGAGTAAATAAGCGGAAGTTACACCGGTAATACCGCCACCAATGATGGCAACATCTACTTGTAAATCCTTATCTAATGATGGAAAAGTTGGAAATGTAACCTGCTCTTTCCAAAAGGATATCGGCATTTTGGGAAGTTCTTGCTTCATCGAATATCTCTCCTTCAAAAAGACTTTTTTCCAACATTTTTCCCTTTTGAAGGAGAGACTATTCAAGAATTTATACATAAACTAGATTAACGTTTCTGTTTATTCATCCACTTTAATTTGGACTATTTCACCATTTTCAACAGCTGCAACCCTCATTTGTTGTACGAATCCACCCGTTTCGTCTATTTTTTCATAAATATATACTTGCTTATCTTCTGGTAAAGCCTCCACACCATCTTGAATGTGTGCATAGATTTTCTCCACATCTTCAACAGTGCCAGCAGCTTTCATTGCTTCAACAAATATAAATAGAGACATATAATGGTACCCGGATTCGGACCCTGGGTCTTCCTTGTATTTTTCACGATATTTTTCTATAAACTGTGGTGTACCTGGAAAATCAGAATATATTAATGGGGTAACACCGACAGCCCCCTCAAATAATTCATAGGACCCACCAGTTATTGTTTTCATCTCATCCAGCTTTGCTTGATCCATGATAATAAATCCACCTTCAAACCCTAATTCCCTAGCTTGTTGTGCTAGTTTCGCTGTGGGTTCAGAAGGTCCACCAATAAACAGTACATCTGGATTATGTTCTAGAGCATTCGTTAAAATTGTGAAAAAATCCGTATCCTTTGAAAAGTCAACCGAAGCTTTATGAACAACCTCTCCTCCTGCAGATTCCCAATGGGGTAGTAATGCATTTGCCCAATCTTGTCCATATTGTGTGACAGGAGGTATCGAAGCAAGCCTCGTTCCAAAACGCTCCATGGCATAGTCTGTAAATGGTTCAAGATATCCGTGGTAGCTTGGCGGAATACGGACAGTTAATGTATTCCCTTGTTCTGTGATAGCAGGTTCACTAGAGTATCCACCAATGATAAATCCCTCTTGTTCATTAAATACTTGCATCGCCATAATGCCTCCACTGTGAGGAGAATAAATAATTGGCGTTTGATGTTCCTGGACTAAACGTTGGGCATTCGCAGCTGTTTCATTTGGTAAATATTTATCATCAAGTGACTCCAATTGTAACGTATAAATTTCTCCATTTACTTCAAATCCGCCGTTTTCATTAATTTCTTCAACCGCCATTTGTAATCCTCGTAATGTCTTTTCTCCATAAGTTGCAGCGGCACCGCTCAACGGACCCGTATATCCTATTGTAACGACATTACTAGCAGAATTTCCTCCACTTCCCTGTGCACATGCTCCTAATAAAAGCATGACCATAAGAAGAACACAAGACAGAAAGCGTTTTCTCACAGATAAATACCTCCTTATCGATTGATTCTTTTTCTAGGCTCCAATATATGCCTTTCTAACTTCTTCATTTGCAAATAACTCTTCGGCACTACCTTCCACAACAATTTTTCCATTCTCATAAACATATCCGCGATTCGCAATGCTTAAAGCAGCATTGGCATTTTGTTCTGCAAGTAAAACTGTTGTACCTTCTTTATTGATTTGCTGAATACTCTTAAACATTTGTTCAACAATTAATGGAGCAAGTCCAATGGATGGTTCATCTAGAAGCATTAATTTCGGTCTCGCCATCAATGCTCTACCAATAGCCAGCATCTGTTGTTGACCACCGCTAAGCGATCCAGCAAGATCATTTCTTTTATTGTAAAGAACAGGAAATAAGTCATATACTTTTTGCATCGTTTCTTTCTTTTGTTGTTTTCTTTTTCGATGGACAAAGCCACCTAAATTTAAATTCTCTTGAACTGTCATGTCAGGGAAAAGTTTTCGGTCTTCAGCACAATGTGCAATCCCCAACTCTACAATCTTATTGGCTGGTATTCTACTTATTTCTAAACCTTCAAACATAATTTGTCCAGAAGATCGTGAATGCAGACCTGAAATTGTTCGAAACGTCGTTGTTTTGCCTGCACCATTTGCGCCTAATAAAACAACAATTTCTCCTTCTTTTATTCTTAAATTCACATCACGAATGGCTGCATAATTTCCAAACTTTGCAGTTACATTTTTTAATTCAAGCACTGACACTTCCTCCTAAATATGCTTTTATTACTTGTTCATTATTTTGTATTTCTTGAGGCGTGCCTTCGGCAATTTTTTCACCATAATTTAATACCATTATTTTTTCTGCTAACTGCATCACCATCTGCATTTTATGTTCAATTAGACAAACGGTAATACCATCTCTTGCCATCTCAATGATTAACTCAGAAAGTTTATCTGTTTCGTCTGGATTGATACCGGCTGTCGGTTCATCGAGAAACACTAATTCGGGATCCGTTGCGAGAGCTAACGCAAAAGCAGTACGCTTTTTTTCCTCTTGTGAAATGTTTGCTACTACTTGGTCAGCCACATCCAATAATCCTGTAAACTTTAATACTTCCAATGCTTTTTCTTTACTTTCTTCCTCTTCCCTTTTGTATCGTGGTGTGTGGAACAGTGCATCAAACATATTTGTTTTCGTTCGCAATCGATGACCAACGACTACATTTTCAAATACACTTGCTTTTTCAAATAATGTTGTAGTTTGAAAGGTACGTGAAATACCGAGTTTTGCAATTTTATTAGCCGGCAACCCGGTAATATCTTGATGTTTAAAGAAAATTTTTCCAGAGGAAGGTTTTAACATGCCACTTATAAGGTTAAAAAAGGTGGATTTCCCAGCGCCATTTGGGCCGATAATCGCGTTAATCTTTCCTTTTTCTATGGTATAATCAACCTCTTTAACGGCAATTAAACCACCAAATCTTTTCGTCAGTTTTTTCACTTCAAGAAACAATTAACATCCCTCCTTTATGCCTCTTTTTTCGTTTCTATAGGAATCGAAACTTTTCTCATTTTCCTTTTAACGGTTAAATGTTTAAAGAAACCCGTAATACCGTTTGGTGAAAATATTATAATGAGTGTTAACAGTGGTCCAAATACGAACATACGGTAATCTTCTAAAAACTGTAGGGATTGAGATGTCCATACAATTAATAATGTTCCAATAATTGGACCAGCAAAGGTCCCAATTCCACCCACAATCAGATAGGTTAACATATCAAACATAATAATCGTTGAACTGATTTCTGGACCGAGGAAACGAATAAAAATAGCATATAAAGCACCTGCTAAACCAGCAAAAAAAGTAGATAATACAAAGGAGAGTAATTTATTAGCTGTTGTAGAAATTCCTAAAGATAAAGCTAAATCTTCGCTATTTCGAATAGCAATAAAGGTTCTTCCTACAAGAGAATTTACAATTCGATAGATAATGAAGATACTGAGAAGTAACATGATAAATAGAAAGTAATAACGATTAACAGGATTTGATAATTCAATTGGACCAATATTTGGAATTGGTGGAATCCCTATTAGACCACGAACACCACCTGTTAAACTTTCCCATTTATCTATAAGTAAATAAATGATGTAACCAACACATAGTGTGTAAATGGCAAAAAAATGTTCTTTCGTTCGGAGAGCAAAAATGCCTATGAGTAAACCAATAGCCATTGTAATAATAGGGGATAAAATAAAAGCAAGCCAAAATCCCATCCCTGCCTTCGTTGTCAATATCCCCATGGCATAAGCACCAATGGCAAAAAAACCGGCATGAGCTAATGATAAATACCCTGTAAATCCTGCTACTAAATTCAGTCCGTATACAGCTATGATCCAAATAAATGATAGGGACATAATGTAAATGTAATATTGATTAGGAACGATGAACGGGAAGAGTACTGCTAATAAAATCAAGATGATCATGATCATTCGTTTATTTAGAATGCTCATCTTGTCTCCCCCCTTGTAAAGATTCCTTGTGGTTTGAAGGTTAGTATGATGATGAGTAATACAAAAGCAATAATGTCTTTATAGTCGTTCGATATATATGTAGCTCCTATTGCTTCTGTAAAACCTAGAATATAGCCTCCTAAAATTGCGCCAGGAATACTCCCCATTCCGCCAAGAATAATAATAACAAAGGCTTTTAAGATAACAAGATGTCCCATTCCTGGAAACACTAGATTAATTGGTGACGTTAATGAAGCGCCAATTGCAGCTAAACCGCCTGCTATAAAAAAAGTAACCATTGCAACTTTATTCGTATTGATCCCAACGAGAGCAGCACCGTCACGATTTTGAGCCATTGCCAGAATACTTGCACCCATATATGTCTTCTTTAAAAACAGCCATAATATAATCATGACAGCGACTGCAGTGATTACAATAATGATGCGCTGTAATGTAATGGTTAAACTACCAATCTCGATAATTTGATTAAAGGGGGTCGACATTTGCAAATAATGTGGTCCCCAAATAAGTTGAGCTAACGCCTCTAAGAAAAGTAGAATACCAATGGCAGCTACCTTATCTTGTATGGGCGGGGCATCACGTAACGGATAAAAGACGAGTCGCTCCATTAAGACACTTAAAAGACCGACAACGAAAATAGCTACTATAATCCCAATCACATAGTGTACACCAAAGGATGTCATCATCGTTAAAGTAATATAAGCACCTAACATATAAAGAGCCCCGTGGGCGAAATTTGGAATATGCAATATGCCATAAACTAATGTTAAACCCAAGGCCACTAAACTATATATACTTCCAACCGTTAAACCATTAAATAACTGTTGAATGAAGGTTTCCAGAACGATCCCCCCTTAAGTAACCAGACTTACTTTATTCTTTAAAAACGGTACCACATCATACACATTTTTCTGTGTGATAAAATCAATTTCCTTTTCATATCCATGTTCAACCATCATGCGTCCCACCTTCGACTTTTTAAGCAATTCACTCGAATGTTCCATGCTATTTTTATAGATTAAGTAAGCAGTGAAAGCAGCATCCGTTAGATCCCAATGATTTTTTAATTGACATAAACATTCGATGAAATAACCGGCTCCATAAAAGTCTTCAACATTGAAACGACCAAAGGATCCTGCACAAACGAGCAAAATGGTTTCATCTTTATAAGTTTCGAGAATTTTTCCAGCCACTGCCTTTGCATTTAAAAGAGAGGAAGCATAAACCTTTTTAGCCCTACTTGCTTTTTTAATCGCAACGGTACCATTAGTTGTAGATAATATGACTGTCTTTCCCTTTACTTTACTCTTTAACATATGGGGGTAGGGATAAAGAAATCCTTCAATGATTTTTCCTCTATATTCACCAACTTTTAAGATCTCCTGACTATTTCGATTTTCAGCTTCACTGATTGCTTCCTCAAAATCTAATACGGGAATCACTTCTTTTGCACCATGAGCGAGCAACGTCGTAATTGTAGAAGTTGCTAATAAAATATCAAAAACAACAACAATTTTATTTTGATCTAATCTTTCTTGTTCAAGTTCTTCTTTTTTCAAAAGAACATGGATTTTTCCCATTCATAGCACCTCAAATGACAAATAAACGATAAGATATTATTCATAAATTAGAATTTATTTGTCGTCAACTCTGCTGCGTACCATAGTAAATTTTTTACATATTGATTCATATTTCTAAATCTTTCATCCTTCGTTTGACCTTTTTTATATCTGTAAAAAATTTGTTGTACAATACCAGCTAATTTAAAAAAAGCAAAGGTTAAATAAAAGTTCATATGCTCCACATCACGTCCACTTTTTTTAGCGTAACTTTCTATAAATTCTCTTCTCGTCATAAATCCGGGCATCGTTGTTATTGCCCCCTTTTCATCCGGCCATTTTAACAACGAAGAGTCATTTTTTTCAATAATATAACTGACGGCAACCCCTAAATCTGCAAGCGGATCACCAACTGTTGTCATCTCCCAGTCAAACACACCTACAATTTCGTTTAATTTATAATCAAACATAATATTATTTAATTT
>CADBNU010000118.1 GCA_902796085.1 Heyndrickxia coagulans | reverse complement strand
TAAAGACCTTGATATGGTCGATTAAGAAAAAAAGTACGCCTACATTTACCATCGTCAAGAGTAACAGAAAATGAACCTGAAGCCGCAATAATAAGCTGACTCAAATCCCTATGAGCATGTGAACCTCTTTCCTCTCCTCCTGGTACATCATATAAATAATAGACCCGTTTAACATCAAAAGGCAATGTTTCACCATTTTGCACAACAGTAAGATTTCCTTTACGGTCAGAATGGTGCCTGTCTAATTCAATAATAGAACATTCGAACACATTATATTTCTCCATTATTCTTCATATTTAAGTACATAGAATAATCTTCTATATAATCATTCCTATCATATTCCGTATCAGCAAATTCCAAAGCAAAAGAATTTGTGGAAAAATTCTCTATTGTCCTCCATACTCCCTTAGGAATAAACAGTCCATAATATGATCTGTTTAATGTGAACTTTTCCTTTGTAATTCCATAATCGACAATTACATCAAAACAACCTGATATAGCGATTATAAACTCATTTGTATTTTTATAAGCATGCCCTCCACGATTTTCACCACCTGGAACATCATAAATCCAATATGTACGTTGAATTTTAAATGGTATATGATCCAATTCCTGAACAAAAGAGAGATTACCTCTATAATCAAGGAACTTTGGTAAGTTAACGATATATGCTCTCTGCATAAATTACTTCTTTCTATTTAATAGATATTTTACTTCTTTTATCTCATCAAATTTTAATATATAGCTAAGTCCCAAATAAAAAGACACTCCAACAATTGTACCTATTAAAATTTGTAAAATCAAGATATTTGTACATTTTATTGAAACAGAAACTAATCCAAACATCATTAATCCAAGACATAAAGAAGGTAATATATCCCTTATCTGTTTTAAATATCCAACATTTATTAATTTGCCTGTATAATATGTATTACATACCAAAGCAAACATTGTATAGAAAAAATCAGTAACACACAACATCTCCAAACTAAAATGAGAAGCTGCATAAATAAAAACAATAGCTCCTACTATTTTCTTGAAAATTTCCAATCTTAAAGACAAATCAGTTCGTCCTTTAACATTTAATAAATTTACATTTAATATCTGTATAGGCTGAAACATATATGTAAAACACATAATCTGAAGTAAAATAACACATGCCTCCCATTTAGCAGTAACCATAGTTATTACAATTGGATAAGCCAATGCCGACAACAACATCATAACAGGAAAGACGACAAATGAAGATACTTTTATCATCTTTCTGTAGTTGTATGCTAAACGTTCATTATCATCCTGCATTTTGCTCAGAACAGGAAAAGAAACTCCAGTAATTACACCTACGATATTAGAAGATGGCATTGATGCATATCCTGACGCGCGATTGTAGTTTCCAAGATCTACCGTTCCACCAAATTTTCCAAGTAAAACAGGTACTATATTACCATATAATGTATATAGTAAACTAACTCCCATCATTTTATTTCCATAATTCCATAGGTATTTAAAAGATTCCTTAGAAAAAGGAGCTTTAGGGATCCATTTTACAACCCACCATGTCTGAATTAATCCAATAAAACTTGACACAAGTCCAGAAAAGACCAAAGCCCATAGACCATATCCCATGTATGCCATAGAAATACCGACAATAGAACCGATAACTTTATTAACAACAGATATACGAGCTGGGTTCTTAAAATCTAATTTTCTATTAAGAATTACACTTTGAGGTGTAGCTAAAGGTCCCCATAGGAATCCTAAAGCAGTTACCCTGATCAAAGATTTAAGAACTGGAGTATTATAAAAATCTGCTATATAAGGCGAGGTAAAAAAAAGTACAGTATAGCAAATAACACCAACAACTATACTATAATAGAATGCTGTTGCCAAATCCTTTTCAGTCAAATTTCCCTTACGAATCAAAGCTGAACCAAATCCTCCACTAATAAACACACCTGCAACAGCCATAAAAACCGCAGGCAATGCGGTTATACCATAGTCTGAAGGCGACAACATTCGAGCCATGAATATACCAACTATAAATTGCATACCATAACCCGTAAATTGATCAAAAAATTTCCAATATAGTCCTTTTTTAGTTTTATACCTTAATGATTCTTCAGCCATCTTTTTATCAACTATTTAACACCCCACATAAAAAAAACTATCACTAAATTCAACACTCATTCCATCACAATATCT
>CADBNU010000117.1 GCA_902796085.1 Heyndrickxia coagulans | reverse complement strand
TTAGTAGGATGGATTGTTGATCTATTTAATTTACCTGTCACCATTACTGATATGCCAGTATTTGACAAAGAAGATACTTCAGGGAATTTAATAGAAGCGATTGTGTTTTCGATTCTAGATGCTCCAACTGGGGTTCATGAAAATTTAAGCTTGGCCCTCTTATTAAACACATTAAACTTATTTTTCTTTTATATTGTTGGCTATTTCATTACCACTGGTTTTTATCGATTTAACGTAATGATCGGTTTAGGCTATATTTTAATTTCTATCTCATTAATCTCCATTCGCTCAATGTTTTGGGGGACAAATACGATGGATATCGTTTACGATTGGTTACCAATTGGAACTTTTCAATTATCAAGTTCGGCTTTTATCGTTGCTTCCATCGTATTGAGCTTGATTATCATCTGGCTAATTCGTCTAACAACGAAAAAAATGGCCATCAAATTATAAGAATCAGAAACCATTGTATCAATGACTTTTATCTAATTGATTAGATAAAAGTCATTGAATTTTAGACTGATAACCTATCCCCAACACAAAACTTTTAAGCATTTTTGTAGAATGTACAAAATAAACTTATTATTGACTCTTTAAGGAAATCAAACTATAATCAATTACATAATATTTCTAATAATTTTTGAATAAGTATGCAATGATAGGACTTTAGTAGTGTTTATCTCCCTGTTTCAGAAAGCTGATGGTTGATGCAAATCAGTACATAGATGAACACGAATTACATTCCTTGAGCTTCTTTTTCTATTATTCAATAGGAAAAGACGGTGATAAACCGTTATATATAAGAGTGGTGAAATTTTTTCACAATTAGGGTGGTACCGCGGATGATTCGTCCCTACTGATTTCAGTAGGGATTTTTTGCATATTCATTTGCATATATATTAAAAGAATTAATTTAGAAATGAGGGAGAGGGCCATGAAAGAAAGAATCTTACAATTACAACCATACAAACCGGGGAAATTACCAGAACAGATTAAAAGGGAATACAATGTTGACAATGTAATAAAACTTGCTTCAAACGAAAACGCCTTCGGTTGTTCTCCGACAATTGCTCAAGCTGTTAATAAAGCACTCAAAGAAGTATCTACTTACCCAGATGGTCATGCAGAACTCCTCCGTAAAAAAGTAGCTGAACATGTAAATGTGAAAGAAACAGAATTGTTATTTGGTGCTGGACTGGATGAAGTCATTCAAATTTTAAGTCGCGTTTTATTATGCGAAGGAAGTAATATTGTAACGGCTGATCAAACTTTTGTGCAATATAAACATCATGCCGTTATTGAAGGCGCTGAAATACGCGAAGTTCCCCTCATCAATGGTCACTTTAATTTAGACGAGATGGCCTCTACTATTGATAATGAAACTAAAATTGTATGGATTTGTAACCCAAATAATCCAACAGGAACTTATGTATCAGAAAAAGAGTTGATGAACTTTTTACAAAAAATACCCCGTCATGTGACGGTCGTATTAGACGAAGCTTATTACGAATATGTAATGGCAGAAGATTATCCGCAAACAATTCCATTCATTAAGGATTACAAAAATTTAATTGTATTAAGGACATTCTCAAAAGCCTATGGACTAGCTTCCCTACGTATCGGCTATGCAGTCGGTAATGAGAACTTAATTGAAAAACTCAATATCGGCCGCTTACCTTTCAACACATCGACGCTTGCACAAGTAGCAGCCGCTGCCGCCTTAGAAGACCAAGACTTCATCAAATACACAGTAGAAGAAACTAGAAAAGGGATTCTATTTTTTGAACAAGAATTAAATACATTAGGAATTTCCTATTATCCATCACAAACGAACTTTATTTTTATCCACGCAAAAAATCCAGAAGCTGTTTTCACAAAATTCATTGAAAAAGGGTATATAGTTCGTCCAATGGCCAATGGCATCCGCATTTCAATCGGCACAATGGAACAAAATCAAGGTGTCATTAATATTTTAAAAGACAATATAGATAAAAGTTTACTATTATAAGCATATAAGGCTAATTCCATTGAATGGAGTTAGCCCTTTTAATCGTTATATACATTATAATTTAAAGTTTTTGATGACATTATTTAATTCTTCCGATAGTGTCGCTAGTTCTTTTGCTCTTCCAGCAACTTCTTCAACAGAACTGTTAATTTGTTGTGTACTTGCAGACGATTGTTCCACAGCACTGGCTGATTGTTCTGAAATCGCAGCTATTTCTTCAATGGATTGATTCATATCTTTACTACCTGCTGTTACATTTGCTAGTCTTTCAGCAGCTTCTTTGATATTTAAAACCATCCGCTCAATAGATTCATCAATATCTTTAAAAGCTTCTGAAGTTGTTTTTATCATTTGTGAACCTTGTTCCACTTCAATATACCCATTTTGTAATGATACACGAACAGCTTGTGACTGCTCTTGAATATTTTCTACAATATTGGTTATATCCGCTATAGAGGAAGCAACTTGTTCTGATAACTTCCTCACCTCTTCAGCTACGACTGCAAAACCTTTCCCGTGTTCACCAGCTCGGGCAGCTTCAATAGCAGCGTTAAGCGCTAATAGATTCGTTTGTTCAGAGACCTTATAAATAATCGCAATTAATTTAGAGATTTCCTGAGTTTGATTTGCTAGCTCTTCAACTTTTCCTACCGCATCCTTTACAATCCCGTTTATAGATTCCATTTGTCTTTCGGAAGAATCCATTATTTTCTTTCCAGCATCTGTAAGTTTGGATACTTCAAAAGAAGATAACTTTATAGATTCACCTTTTTCATTTGTTTGCAGAATTTCATGTACAAAGTTGTCCATTCCTAATGCCAATTCTTGTGCATGGCCAGCAAGAGTCTCAGATCCAGATGTTAGCTCTTGCATTGCGGTTGCTACTTGATTTGAACTTTCACTTACTTCGTTTGAAACTTGTTTTAATTCGACACTATGTTGATGAACCGTTTTTGATACAATTGATATTTTATTTAATATGTCATGAAGAATAGCTTTCATTTCATTTGTAACGTTGATAAGGAGACCAATTTCATCCTTCCGATTCACATCTAAAGTTTTTCCAGTCAAGTCTCCTTTCGCTATTTTTTGTAGTTGTTTCGTTACCTTTTTTAGAGGAATTCCTATTGATCTGCCCATGAAAACTCCAATCGTAATTGCGCAAATGACTGCAAAAACATTTAGAATAACGATTATCAATAGTAGTCTTTCAAAAATATCTCCGTTCGTTTTATTCAATGCTTCTGCATATTCTCGATTTAATTGTTGTAACGATTGTAAACTTATACTAAGACGATTATATGACGGATGACTTCTTTGTAATAGATATTCAGCTTCAGTAAATTCCCTGTTTTCAATTGAATGCATTGCGTCTGTAATGTGGCCTTTATATACTTCCCAATCTAATTTAATCGCTTCTATAATTTCCATTTCGTCCTTTTTTAGTGAATATTGGTCCAAATGAACGATAATATCATCGATAGTTAACATGCTATTTTTTGCCGTTTCGGCAAAAGATTCCGCTTCATAAAGAACAGAAGTTAACATTTGTACATTGGTATTTTCCACAAGCTGGGTCATATTTGAAATTTCCCCTTGAGGAATAACTCGCTTATAATACATTTCGTCCCCATTTTTAGCTAAATGCCATAATCCGTAAAAAGCACTTCCTCCGAGAATTATAATAAAGAATACAATTAGTAAGTATGAAAATATTAATTTCTTTGTAACTCCCATTGAAAATCCCCCAAATCATAACCCAGATATTCCTTGTTAAATCAATTTTACCACTACATTTTTACTATATTTTACAACCTTATTTTAACAAAAATATAGTAACTAAAGTAGAAAAATTCTGTTTTATGTAACTTTAAATTTTAAATGAAGGATTATTCCCAAATATTGTTATATTGAAATAAAATATTATTATGAAGAATAGAGGTGAAAATTATGGATCCTGTTGATGTGATACTGAATCAGGATAAGATCATTCCATATTATAAGCCGATTATCTCAGCTGATACGCAGCTAGTAACTGGATATGAAGTGGTTGCATTTTTTCAAAAAGAAGATGGAAGTATGCAAAACCTAGACTGGTTTTTTAAGGATCCGTCAATTCCCGATGAATTCCTCCTTGAAGTTATGAATCACATTATAAAACAAGCACTTCATTATTATTTAAATAATGAAACAGAACATGCCTTACATTTACTATTTAGATATGATGGAAATATATTATATAAAGACCGTGGAGAAAACTTGATCAATCTACTAAATAGTTATCATGATAAAAATATAAATTTAAATAAAATTGCCATTCAATTAAAGGATGAGTTTTCTTATGATCAGTTACAATCTGTTGATAAAGTCTTTCAATATATGAAATCATACGGTTTAAAAATCGCATTTGAAGATACAGGTGAACGAAATGGCAATTTCGAACGTTTAGCATTTCTAAAGCCGAATATCATAAAAGTAGATGTCGGATTTTTAAATGATGAGGATCTCCCTCATTTATACCAAGATGTACACCATTCTCTTTCCTTACTGGCTCGAAAAATCGGTGCCACTTTAATGTTTAAAGGAATTACTTCCTATAATCAGTTGAATTACGCTTGGCGAAACGGCGGTCGTTTTTATCAAGGAGATTTTTTACATCGTTCAGAACCTGGATACGTTTCAAGAGATTGTTGCAAAGACTTGTTAGAACAACATTTTCAGCAGTTTATAAATTATGAAAGAAAAAAGGTGCATGCCCAACTGGCATTAACGAATCGAATTCATCAATTATTTAAAACAGTATTAAGTTCTATTGATTCAAAGCAAAATTTAGATGAATTAACGTTAGCCGTTGGTAAAAAATGTTCACCATTTGCTTTTCGTGTATATGTATGTAATGATCAAGGGCTTCAGGTGTCAGCCGATGCTGTCAAAAGGATGGACGGTACTTGGGAACTTAGACAGGAAGAACGCATGAGAAATTGGAGTTGGCGCCCTTTCTTTTTTGAAAACATCGCTAGAATGAATATAGAGAAAAAAGGATTATTATCTGATTTGTATACCGATATTGAAAAAAATGAACTTATCCGAACCTATTCTTTTCCTTTATCAGAAAGTTTATTTATTTTTATCGATATACCATATGACTTTTTATTTGAACAAGATGGATTACTGTAAAACGGCAAGCCTATTGTTTGCCGTTTATTTATTAAGGAGTCTACAATTGAAAATCTGGTGGAAGCGTCCATCTGTTATCTCATTTGTATAGGTCATGAATGGTGTAACGAGTCCCTTTTTTATTAAATCCACTTCAAAATCTTTTCAGCCGCAACTTTACTATTTGGACTTCAAGAGGTTTCATATATAAATATTTTCTTTTTGAGTTGGAATAAAAATAAAAGTAACTTTGATAATCTGAATTGCAAATTTGGACATGCTAAAAAATAAATGTTTATATGTGAAGTTCCTTTTTTACAAGCCAAATGTTATTGGCTATTTACAATCTAGATTTATTTCTTTAAACTCTAAGTTGGTGGAAAAATACTGATTGCACTATTAATTTGCAACAAATGGAGGTCTTCATAAATGCATAACGTTCAAGAAATTTATCAAGCAGCAGATTATATATCACGTAAAATAAACGTAAAGCCAGAAGTCGGCTTAATTCTTGGGTCTGGATTAGGTTCTTTAGCAGACGAAATCAAGAATCCAGTTAAAATACCATACAACGATATTCCCTTTTTCGCAGAATCTGGTGCAGTTGGCCATGCTAATGAATTAGTTATCGGTGAGCTAATGGGTGTAACCGTTGCAGCAATGAAAGGAAGATTTCATTATTACGAAGGATTTACTCTCGATGAAGTTACTTTTCCAGTTCGAGTGATGAAAGCCCTTGGCATCGAAAAACTAATTATCACAAATGCATGTGGTGCTGTAAATACTGACTTTCAACCTGGTGAGTTAATGCTGATTACCGACCACTTGAACTTAGCTGGAGCAAATCCGCTAATCGGACCGAATAATGATGAACTTGGCACACGCTTCCCAGATCTTTCTCAAGTATATGATAAAAATTTACAAGATCTTGCTAAACAAGTAGCACAAGAAGGCAATATTACTTTACATGAAGGAGTATATGCTTGGTGGACAGGTCCAACATATGAAACACCAGCAGAAATTCGTATGATTCGCACCCTTGGAGCTGATGCAGTTGGCATGTCAACAGTTCCAGAAGTAATTGTCGCAGCCCATGGAAATATGAAAGTTTTAGGAATATCTTGTTTAACCAATATGGCAAGTGGCATATTAGAAACACCATTAAGTCATCAAGAGGTAATTGATGTGGCTGCACAGGCTCGTGAAAAATTTGTACAGCTCATTAAAGGTGTATTAACAAAAATGAATCAGGCATAAATCAAAAGGCTGCAATTTCCTTTGCAGCCTT
>CADBNU010000116.1 GCA_902796085.1 Heyndrickxia coagulans | reverse complement strand
GAATATGCTGAATTATAATACCTTGCGCCAAAATAGCTAAAACCAGATTCCTCGTCTCGCTCTTTTCCGGAGAAGGTATAGCGGGCACTATAGGAAGTGGAGGTGTAAGAGGTTATAGGTGAGATGGTTGACATTGTATTGAGGTGACATTGATAGCAGTTTGGCACGTCCCGCAGGTGGTTCTTCTCGTCCCAGCCGAGGCAGCGGGGCGTTAGCAAAGAGGGGCAATATGTGCGCATGGGGTTCATGAAGCGAAGATAGGAAAAATGTGGGTTGGAATGGTTTTTTGGAGGTGATTTTTTTGATAACAAGAGTTCTGATTCACTTTTGAAATCAGAATCTGTTTACCATAACATACTTGGCATTAAGTGTAGAATCTATTCAGTCTGGTTGAAATATAGCTATATTATTTGATATTGACCTGCCAATTATAATCGCGTTATAGAGTGAATTTGCCTTAACTATCTGCCCGTTTATTTTTGAAACAATCATCTGCAAGCGGAACAACTATGAGAATAATTTCTCCTGCTTTTTCTGGTTTTAACCAAAAATCTACCGCAATTTTTGATTCATACGAAACAAGTGGTTTTTTGTCGTAAAACAAGGAATAATCCATAGAGATAAGCAAGAATCGGTTTGTGTTGAATTTTTTGTAATCATACCTTTTGGAATAGTAGTAAACGCTATCTGAAAACAATTCTGTTATTATTTCGGGTGTTATGACCGAAAGTTCCTTATATGAATTTTCGATGTCCCGAATCAACATAGTATCTATAGAACACTTGACAATATCTCTCAAAAGAGGATAACAATCCGTAATGCTTACAAAAGCCTTGTGCTCTTTTAATAATTTTAAAATTATTTTGTCATTTAGTTTTATGCTGTCAAGTTTTCTTTCTGGAACACAAAAGAAACGATAATGCATCTTTCGCCTGAAATTAAGTAAGGCATAAGTTTTTATTCGCTTTTGATGGTTTGTAACCAAACACAAATCATTTATATTATAGATTCCGATAATTTGAAACGAATCACATACTACCATTGGTTGAGAAAAAGTCTCGAAAAAAAGCAGTAAAAAACAGAATGTAATTATAAATTTCTTAACCATAATTTGATGAAAGGAGGTGTTTTGTATTTTCCATTGCCAACATGACTCCAATTTGTTTGGACAGGGTTGTTGTACAGCGACATTGACTGGGGACCTGAACAAAGTCCAACACGATTAAGCGTCTGTTTCATGTATCTTCTGTGAATAGTAGTTCCTGTCCCACCAGACTCCATTAATCCAGAAGACCATTCTCCTATCCCGAGGGTATGTCCTATTTCATGAGCATACGTTCTATTCTTAACTGTCTTATTTTGATTGATAGTGGTTATAAAGCCAGCCTCAGTTTCCCCAAGTGCTGGCAATCCGTTATTAGCTACGGACGTATTACCTGTGAAACAAACATTTGTTGAAAAATCACCATTATTTTTTGCATCTTTACATTTTTGATAGGCATCTTCATAGGTGTCAAACTCTCCAGCTATGGATAAGTCGAATTTTAAATTATATTTTTTCCCATCATTCAATTTATACGAGAAACTTGTATTGTTCCACATCTTAATTCCTTCTTCCATCTCTTTTTTTGTGTCTTTTGTGACAAAATATGTTGCTTTAATTGTGATGGTATTTCCTTCTATAACCACTTCATAATCCTCCCCACTCGGGTCCACTAACTTCACCGGATTATTCCCACAATACACATAAGGAGAAATTGATGGATATTTGTCACTCATCGGGTCAACACTCATCCAAATGGAATATGCTGAATTATAATACCTTGCGCCGAAGTAACTATACCCAGATTCTGTGTCTCGCTCTTTTCCGGAGAAGGTATAGCGGGCACTATAGGAAGTTGATGGATTTCTGTAGTCTAAGAGGGGTTCTCCCCAAGGCATGTATTGCAGGTGTTGGATGGCACGGCCAGCGGTATCAGTTATCCAAGAGGCGCTGCCGAGGTGGTCGCTGTGCTGCCAGT
>CADBNU010000115.1 GCA_902796085.1 Heyndrickxia coagulans | reverse complement strand
GTACCAAGTTAAATATCCGTAGTAATGCGTGTGAAATCCATAGCACCAGTTCACAAATCCGTAGTAATGCGCGTGAAATCCGTAGTATCTAGTTAAAAATCCGCAGTAACTCGAGTGAAATCCGTAGTACTAGTTTAAAAATCCGTAGTAAGGCGTGTGAAATCCGTAGTACCAGGTTAAATATCCGCAGTAAAACGTGTGAAATCCGTAGTATCTAGTTAAAAATCCGCAGTAACTCGAGTGAAATCCGTAGCACTAGTTCAAAAATCCGTAGTAAGGCAAGTGAAATCCGTAGTACCAGGTTAAATATCCGTAGTAAAACGCGTGAAATCCGTAGTATCCCACGTTAAATCCGCAGCACCTCGTCCCAAATCGTTTTTTGTCGAACACCTTTTCATTTCAACGACAAATCTCACGGTATTTTTCATTTTGAATGTGATAGCATGAAAAAAACGTGCATAGAATGAAATATAGAAGTACAAGCCTTGCTAAGTTTTGTCGCATACGAGCCGTTACATATCGTTGTAATAGATAAGCAGTATACAGGGGGAATGAAAATGGGTACGGAACGAAACAATAAAATCAAAATAAAGATAAATGGGGATGAAAAAGCGTTACAAGAGAAAAAAGATATCGTTGTTCATGATTGGAAAGCAAAGCGTGAAGTGGCAGCAGCGGAGGAAAAGACAGCGAATATACGGACTTCATTTGATATTCTTAAGAAGAAACCTAAGAGAAAATCAGTCATTCGTAAAAGTAGAACGAAAATCTTTGCCAATTCAAAAGGGGAAAAGTACTCACTCTTGATTCTAACCATTTCAACCATCTCAGCCATCATTATCGGTGTGTTGATTGGAATCATTATTTTAAACTTAATGGTAAAAGATAGCGACGGGGACAATACGAGTTCCTCCATCTCAGCAAATGGAGAAGTTGTAACGGGGAACGAGAGTGTGTTATTGCCGTCTTCTGACCTATATATCCTCCAACAAGGCGTATATCAAAACGAAGATTCTGTCTTGCAACTCGAAGCTGAGTTTAAGGATAAAGGGTTACCCTTTGCCTATGTAAAGGATGGAGAGAAATACAGAGTTTTTGTAGCGGTGACCGATGGAACGGAATCGGGAAAACAGTTGAAGGAATCGGCCTTTTTTAAAGAAAATTTTTCTGAGGTGTATCCGACGGCGGTAAAAGTCCAAGAAAAGAGCATCGCAAATTTAACTGAAGATGAGAAAAAATTGCTAGAATTAGCTTACCCATTATATGAAAAACTAGTAAAAGAAAGTAGTTCAGCGGTAATACAAGGTGATGGCTATTCTGTGCCGAAAGATTTTGTACAGGCAGAAATGGAGAAAATGAAAGGTTTGAAGGATATTCAACAAAAACCGATTCAGGATTTACAGCAATCCTTATTGCACGCCTATGATGAGTTAATAGGCTTTTTTCAATCGAAGAAAAATGACCAATGGTTAAGCGTGCAAAATCATCTCTTATCCTTTGTCGCCAACTATTTTATGATGTAAAATGAAAAAAGTTTATTTTTTATCAAAATTTAATTTTTGAAGACAAAAACGTCAAATTCGCGCGTTTTTTTACAAAAAATGAGTCGAAAATTGAAAAAATGTAATCGAAAAGTAAATTTTATGTCGTTGTGTGGTAGTAGTTGGAATGATAGTATATATGTGTGTATCTCCCCTGATACATAAAGACAGGCAGGTGAAAAAAATGGCACGCCTCATTTTAGCTTCATCATCACCACGAAGGAAAGAAATCCTCAAACAAGTCCAGCCACAATTTGACATCATTACGAGGGAAGTAGATGAGACGGTGGAAGCGTTACTTGCACCTGAGGAACAAGTTATGACATTAGCGATACGGAAGGCAGAAGCTGTTGCCAAAGACAATGTGGATGCGTATGTCATTGGCGCAGATACCCTCGTTTTTTATCAAGACGAAGCTTTAGGTAAACCGAAAAGTTATGATGAAGCGAAGCAAATGTTAACCTTGCTTTCGGGGAATACCCATTTCGTTTATACGGGAACATGCATTTTTCATGAAAATAAAAAACAAGTTTTTTATGAAAAGACAAAAGTCACATTTTGGGAATTGACAGAAAAAGAAATCGAGGATTATATTCGTACAGGGGAGCCGTTTGATAAAGCTGGTAGCTATGGCATTCAAGGCTATGGGGCAACTTTAGTAAAAGAAATCCATGGTGATTATTTTTCCGTTGTCGGTCTACCCATTGCGAAACTTTATCGAACACTTACACAAATGGGATTTACCTTTGCAATCAATAAGTAAGAGCTACCTGTAAAAAATGAGATAAATATAAAAAGAAAACCAGGTCGAAAGTCTCCAATCATTTGGCACAGGTGCTCGAAGTTAGAAGTTGATAAAATAATGACCATCTGAAAAAGGGTTAAAAACATGTAACCAATAATAGAAAGAGTTAGTCCAAATATCAGGGAGGAAACAAATGCTCTAGCAGCCGAATTTTTAGTTTCAATTTACGGCTCTTCCTTGTAAAATAGAGGGAGGAGATTGAATCGACTAAGCATTTGTTACTAAAAGATTTCCCAAAGGACGAACGACCAAGGGAACGATTTATTAAATTAGGTCCGCAAAACCTGTCTAATCAAGAACTCATAGCCATTATCCTCAGAACAGGTACGAAGGCCGAATCGGTCATCCAACTTGCTCAAAGGTTAATAAAAGAGTTTGAAGGGTTGCGGATGCTAAAGGATGCAACGTTAGAAGAATTAACGAAAATAAAAGGGATCGGCAAAGCGAAAGCAATTCAATTATTGGCTGCTGTTGAATTGGGAAGAAGAATCAATAGCCTTACGAATGAGGAACGCTATGCAATTCGTTCACCAGAAGACGGAGCCAATTATGTCATGGACGAGATGCGTTTCCTAAATCAAGAACATTTTGTCTGCCTTTACCTTAACACAAAAAATCAAGTCATTCATAAACAAACGATTTTTATTGGGAGTTTGAATGCATCGATTGTCCATCCGCGTGAAGTCTTTCGTGAAGCCTTTCGCAGATCTGCAGCATCCATTATTTGCTTACACAATCACCCATCGGGGGATCCAACGCCGAGTAGGGAAGATATTGAAGTTACGAGAAGATTAAAAGAATGTGGAAGAATGATAGGAATTGAAATTCTTGATCATATCATCATCGGTGATAAAAAATATGTAAGTTTAAAAGAAAAAGGTTACTTATAATACTATTATTTTTTTGCATTATGAGCTATAATAATACGTATGATTTTTTATGATTTTGGTTTAATATTGAATTCAACCGTAAGATTAAAATGAAAAAACAAAAAATAGTCAATAAAATGACTACATTTGACAAACGATAAAAACGTGCTAATAAACTACACGATTTGAATTTTATAGATTGTATCAGAAAGGGAGATACTTACCATGTTTGGATTTGGTTCAAAAGACTTAGGAATTGACTTAGGAACAGCGAATACACTTGTTTACATCCGCGGAAAAGGTGTTGTTTTAAGAGAACCTTCCGTGGTCGCTTATCAAACAGATACAAAACAAATTGTTGCGGTCGGTAATGATGCGAAAAATATGATTGGTCGTACACCTGGTAATGTTGTTGCCATGCGTCCAATGAAAGACGGTGTTATTGCAGATTATGATACGACAGCAAAAATGATGAAATATTTCATTAATCAAGCAGCAAAAGTGAAAGGTAGCAGTTTCGGCCGTAAACCTTATGTAATGGTTTGTGTACCTTCGGGAATTACTGCTGTTGAAGAGCGAGCAGTAATTGATGCAACACGTCAAGCTGGTGCTCGTGATGCATATACAATTGAGGAGCCTTTTGCGGCTGCAATCGGTGCTGATTTACCTGTTTGGGAACCAACAGGTAGTATGGTCGTAGATGTTGGTGGAGGTACGACAGAAGTTGCGATTATTTCTCTAGGAGGAATTGTAACAAGTCAGTCGATCCGTGTTGCTGGTGACGATATGGATGATGCGATCATTACGTATATTCGTAAAAATTATAACTTAATGATCGGGGACCGTACAGCAGAAGCGATCAAGGTGGAAATTGGTTCTGCCGGTATGCCTGAAGGCATTGACAATATGGAAATCCGAGGCAGAGATTTATTAACTGGACTTCCAAAAACAATTGAAATTACACCTGAAGAAATTTCCAATGCATTGAAAGATACGGTAGAATCTATTGTAGATGCCGTTAAAAATACGTTAGAAAAAACACCACCTGAACTCGCCGCCGATATTATGGACCGCGGAATCGTTTTAACAGGTGGAGGTGCCTTGTTAAGAAATCTAGACCGTGTAATTGCTGAAGAAACCAATATGCCAGTTTTAATCGCAGAAAATCCTCTAGATTGTGTAGCGATTGGAACAGGAAAAGCGTTAGACCATATCGATTTATTTAAAAAGGTGAACGGTAAGTAACGAGAGGTGTAAATCATGCCACAATTTTTAAGAAATAAGCGGTTAATTATTTTACTTGCTGGTATTATCATTCTCGTGGCATTGATTGGCTTTTCATTAAGAGATCGGGAAGAGTTATCATGGCCGGAACAATTTGTTAAAGATACGGTAGGCTTCGTTCAAAATATTTTCGCAAAGCCCGCACATTATGTGGCGGGTTTTGTTGAGAATATCCATGATTTGCTAAATACATATGAAGAAAACAAGATTTTAAAAGAGCATTTGGATTCCTATGCCAAATTAAAAGTGGAAGCAGACCGGTTAGAACAAGAAAATAAAGAGTTACGAGCGGTGCTTGATAAGGATGAAACGTTAGCCTCTTATCATGTTCGCCATGCATCTGTTATTTCACGAAACCCAGATCGCTGGAATGAATCGCTAATCATTGATAAAGGAGAAGTCCATGACATTAAAAAGGATATGGCCGTTATTACCGCCGATGGAATGATTGGAAAAATTAAAAGTGTCGGTAAAACGACTTCTTCTGTACAGTTACTTTCTACCATTGACCGAACAAACCGTGTCCATGTTGCCATCCAAGGCGATGAAAATGCATACGGTTTAGTGGAAGGGATTGATGAGGAAAGTCAACTTCTTCTAGTGAATGAAATCCCTGCAGAAATAAAAATAAAAAAAGGAATGAATGTTATTACTTCAGGATTTTCTGGCACTTTTCCAGAAGGTTTGTTTATCGGTACGGTTGAAAAAGTTGAGCCGAGCCAATACGGTTTAACCCAAACCGCTTATGTGAAGCCGGCGGCAAACTTTTATAACATCAAACACGTGATGGTTATAGAAAGAACCATGCCAACAGATAAGGATTATGAGTCAGGCGATGCCACTGGAGAAGGGGAAGAAAAGGCAGCTTCAGGTGATAAATCATGAGAAAAAAGTATTGGGTCCCCATAATCATGCTTATATTATTTAGTTTAGAAAGTATTATAATGAATTATGTGCCTAGTTATTTTTTTAATAATCATTGGCTTGTTATTCCCCGTTTCCTTTTTATATTTCTTCTTTTTATAACGATCTTTTATGATAAAAAATTAGGTGTTACTTATGCTTTCGTTTTTGGCCTTCTAATGGATATTGTATTTACTGAAATTTATGGTATTTATTTGTTTGTTTATCCAGCTGTCGTTTATATCATGTACTGGCTAGTCAAAAATTGGATTACGAATCTCTTTACGATGTTTTTTTATAGTGTTTTTGGATTAATCGCTTTAGAGATAGTACTTTTTCTACTTTATTATATGATTAATTTATCAGATATTAGTTTTAAATACTTTGCTTTTCATCGTTTATTGCCAACAATGCTTATGAATATGATTTTTTATGTTGCCATTTGTTTTCCACTAAAAAAATATCTATCAGCCTTAAAAAAATTAAAGGAAGAGGAAGAGGGCATGTTCCAGTCGTAATAAATTGGTTTTCAAAAATTTCTTGAAAACGAAAGGAAAATGCCCGACTTTTGTTGAATTTTATTTAGTTGAGGTGAATTTCAAACATGGGGAACTCGCAGAATGTCACGATAAAAGGCACAAAAGACGGGTTATTATTGCGCCTGGATGACACATGTTCTTTCTCTACACTATTAAAAGAAATAAAGGAAACCTTTACAAGCCACGCACACATGTATGACGCTAAACATGAAGTACATATTCATGTCCATTCGGGAAATCGCTTTTTAACGGAGGAACAAATTGCACAAATTCAAGCTGTCATTGATCCAAATCGAAATTTAATTGTTGATTCTGTTGATTCTAATGTTATATTAAAAGAAGAAGCAGAACGAATGATACAAGAAAATAGGATGACACTAATACATAATGTCGTACGGTCGGGACAACTCATCAATATATCTGGTGATTTGTTATTAATTGGAGATGTAAACCCAGGTGGCATGGTAATGGCCAGTGGGAATGTTTTTATATTAGGGAAATTAAAGGGGATTGCCCATGCTGGGTGTTTAGGAGATACAAGTGCAGTCATTTGTGCCTCGCAAATGACACCGACACAACTAAGAATTGGTGATTTATATCGCAGATCACCCGATCGAGATGAGTTACCGACAGAAGCAGAATGTGCATACATAGATGAAAAACATGACTTAATCATTGATAAGCTATCCGTTTTAAAAAAAATTCGTCCGAATTTAAATCGTTTTGCGGAAGGAGGCATTTTACATGGGTGAAGCCATTGTAATTACTTCGGGAAAAGGTGGAGTTGGGAAAACGACCTCAAGTGCAAATATCGGAACTGCTTTAGCATTACAAGGAAAAAAAGTTTGTCTAGTAGATACAGATATTGGTCTACGAAACTTAGATGTTATCATGGGATTGGAAAACCGGATTATTTATGATTTAGTGGATGTTGCTTTGGGAAAATGTAAACTACATCAAGCGCTAGTAAAAGATAAACGATTTGAAGATAAATTATTTTTGCTTCCTGCAGCACAAACAAGTGATAAAAATTCTGTTAATCCGGAACAAATGAAAACGATTATAGAAGAATTAAAGAAGGATTTTGACTATATTATTATCGATTGCCCAGCAGGTATTGAACAAGGTTTTCAAAATGCCATTGCCGGTGCCGACCAAGCAATCGTAATTACAACTCCTGAAGTCTCTGCAGTCCGTGATGCCGATCGAATTATTGGATTGCTAGAAAAAGCGCCGATAGATGCTCCAAGACTTGTCATTAACCGCATTCGTTCTAATCTCGTGAAAGACGGAGATATGTTGGATGTCGATGAAATCACAAATATTTTGGCTATCGAACTGATCGGTATTGTAGCCGATGATGATGAGGTTATTAAAGCGTCTAATCATGGTGAACCTATTGTTATGAATCCAAACAATAAAGCAAGTATCGCTTATCGAAATATTGCAAGAAGAATTTTAGGGGATTCTATACCACTTCAACATTTAGACGAAGAATCAGAAGGGATATTTTCGAAGATTAAGAGATTTTTTAGCATTCGTTCCTAATTGTAAAACGATTAATGATTCATGATGTGGAAGAATTAAAGGCGTTGTCATAGAAAACAGCGCTTTTAATTTTGCGAACTTTTGAACGATGTTGGTTTTTTAATTGATATGAGTTCTGCCAAAAAAAGGACCATAGGTGGCCCTTTTTTACGGATGATGTTCTCGTTCAATGGGTAACGTACAACAGCGAAAGGATCCTCCGGATTTAATAATTTCCGATATATCTACTTCAATAATGTCAAATCCACGCTTGCTTAGTTCTTCATTTACTTTTTTATTATTTGGAAGAGAAATAATTTTTTTATTGCCAATGGAAAGTACATTTGTTCCTAATGTAAACTGTTCTTCCTCAGATATTTCAATGATTTCATAACGGTCATAGATTTTTTTCATATCTTCTTTATTTATTGCTTTCGGATAAACTAAGGCAACCTCTTTTGATACGATATTAAATACACAGTCTAAATGTAAATATTGATCTTCAAAATCAATGTGAATAACGTCGAATCGGTTATATAATAAATTTTGTAAATGCTGAATGGCTGCCTGATTCGTCCGATCGCTCATTCCGATATAAACTCGGTCTTGGTCAATGAGAACATCTCCACCTTCGATCCGATGCCTTTTTATATTGTAATAGGAAATTTCTTCATCCTCGAGCCAACGCTGTAAAACTAATTCCTCTCCTTCACGTACTTCACTTGCCATATCAGCAACAAAAATTGTTTCACCGATGACAAAACCAATATCCCTTGTAAAAACTTGCTCAGGAAATTTTCGATGATAGGGAAGTAAGAATACTTCAATATGATGTTCTTTTAATATGTTTACAAAATTATTATGTTGTTCTATCGCTTTCTCATTGTTGATTCCTTCATCAATAAAATGTTTTTGTGTTTCATTGATTACATTTCGAATGGACATATATTGAGGTTGGCAGAGAATGACTTTTTTCAAGACATCGTATTCACTGTAACAACGGATACGATACGGTTCTAATTGAATATCCGGCATCAAATCACTCCTTAAAGAATAGGGATTCTCAAGCAAACTCAGTGACATGAGAAATCCCCAGAAATTTATTCATCTGCCGTTTTATCGGTTTGTTTTTTTATATTTCTTTTATTCCCTTTACTATTATCGCCACTTATCGGTGTTTTTCCTTGTAATTCAGGAGCATTTTGATTTGCACTTCCCCGATTAAATTTTTTTGTCAATTTCTTCACTCCTTTCCTCATTCATACATACATTTTGTCCCAGTTCAACTAAACTTATGAGGTTGTTTTGTTGCGACTTTTTTGAACTTAAATTCAAAATTTAATCTAGTTGTCATACTCGAGATGGACAAGTCATACATTGGAATACAAAGAGAAGTCATTAAAAGGACTGATGTTATGTCGAATAGAAGAAGAAAGGAAATCCTTAAACGCATTCAAAAGCGAAAGAAAACGGGGCAACGGCTATCTGAATCTGGAATGAAAACAAATCTTAGCAAACATCAAGTCGTTTATCCAGATTACGAGGAAAGTCATGATTTTACTTGGGTTTCTTCACCAAATGGAATGAAAAATGGTCACCATCCTTTATTTAATCGGGACATTTTTCTATTTAAATTCTTGTTTTCTGCCATCCTCGTCTTAGTCGTCGCGATTTCCTTTAAAATGCCTTCGCCTCAATTTGAACCCGTTCGTCAGGCAGTTCATACGGTCATGAATACAGAATTTCAATTCGCAGCAATTTCCGATTGGTATGAAAAAACGTTTGGTCAACCTTTAGCATTGTTTCCGCTGAAAAATGAAGATGCGAATACAGATATGGCAGAAGAATACGCAGTGCCGGCAACAGGTGTAATTTTAGAAAGCTTTGATACGGAAAACAATGGTGTAGTCATTCAAACGGTGCAAGGGGCAGGCGTTGATTCAATTCAAGACGGTACCGTTATTTTTGCTGGTGTGAAAGAAGATTATGGTCATACAGTGATTATTCAGCATGCAGATAACACGGAAACGTGGTATGGAAAATTAGGCGAAATCGAAGTAAAAGTATATGACAAAGTAAAGGCAGGGGAGAGGATCGGTACAGTCCGAACTTCAGAAGATGAACATAGTGGTGAATTTTACTTTGCCATTAAACAAGGAGAAAAATTTATTGACCCAGTACAGGTGATTAAATTTGAATAGGTGGTTGCAACTTTTCACACGGATTCATATTCATCCGGTATTTTGGATTGTCATCGCAGCAGCAATTATGACGGCACGCTTTTATGAATTACTCTTTTTATTTATCATTGTATTTTTTCATGAATTAGGTCATGCCGTAGCAGCAATGTATTACAATTGGCGAATAAAACAAATTTTTCTTTTACCCTTTGGTGGAGCGTTGGAACTAGATGAATATGGGAATCGGCCGATGAAGGAAGAATTTATAGTGACTATCGCTGGTCCCTTACAACATATTTGGATGGTGGCGCTCGCCTTTTTTTTGTATCAAATCAATATTCTTTCCTTCAAAGATTATTCTCTTTTTCTTGAGTACAATTTTATGATTTTGATATTTAATGGGTTGCCCATTTTACCCCTTGATGGCGGAAAACTAATGTCATTAGCTTTATCTTATTTTTATCCATTCCAACAGGCCTTTAAAAAAGGGATTCTATTTTCGAGCTTCTTTTTATGTGTTTATAGTTTAGCTATTTTATTGCTTTCCCCTTTTCATATAAGTGGTTGGGTCATCATTGTTTTTTTAATCCATTCGCTTTATTATGATTGGAAAAATCGAACCTTTCTATTTATGCGTTTTTTAATTGAAAAATCAACACATGATAAATATACATATAAAAAGGTGAAAACATTACGTGTACAAGCTAAGGAATCCATCCAACAAGTTGTTAGCCGTTTTTATCGAGGCATGTATCATACGATTATCGTTTTTGATAATGGGAAAGAAATCGGAACTATACCGGAGACACAAATTCTGAAACGTTATTTTGAAAATCAAAGTCATACCACCGGGATTAAAGATTTGATATATTATAGGTAAATACAATGATGAAAGAGATTGAAGATACCAATGACAAAAATGATAATCAATGCTAGAGAATCAGAGAAAAGAATCATAATGGAAAAAGCAGGTTCGATCCAGCACGTATATATTGAGCAACCTGAAGGCAAATCCCTTGTTGGAAACATCTATCTTGGCATCGTGGAACGGGTCGTTCCTAGTCTGAATGCTGCTTTTGTGAACTTTGGAAAAGGCAAGAAAGGATATTTACATGTTACACAAGTACCAGCCTATCTTTTCCAAGAAAATAAGCAAAAGGATGTTTCCATTCGCGAGGTTATTCGTCAAGGTGAAAAAATGATTGTTCAAGTGCAAAAGGATGAATCGGATAAAAAATATTATCGCATCACCGGGAATATTGAAATCGCAAGTCCAACCCTTGTTTATATGCCTTTTGGAAACTATGTTGCCGTATCTAAAAAATTACCTCAAAAGGAGCGAACAAGGTTAAAAGAATGGGGACATAGATATAAACAAGGTTCCGAAGGGTTCATTATCCGGACAAATGCCAGTGATTGTCATGAGAACGAGTTGTTAGATCAATATAATCAACTAAAAGAAAAATGGAATGCAATAAAAGGTTTAGCACAAAAGCAAAAAGCACCATCAGCGTTATTGGTTCATGATTCACTCCTCGATGAAATTCAGTCCTTTTTACAACTTGAAAAGGTAGATGAAATTATTTGTGATGATATGACAATCGTGCAGCATGTAAAGAAAGAATTAAAGAACTCCATTCCAGTGAGATACTATAAAGAAAAAGAAAATATTGTAACCCATTATTTGTTACAAAAAGAATTGGAATCGTTAACGAAAAAAATGGTTTGGCTAAAAAATGGGGCCAATATCGTGATCGAACAATCAGAAGCCTTTACCATTATTGATGTGAATACAGCAAAATTTACCGGAAGTCTTGAAAAAGAGATGGCAGTTATGGAAACAAACCGGCTTGCAGCAATCGAGATTGCTAGACAAATTCGCTTGCGTAATATTGGAGGCAATATCTTTATTGATTTTATTAATGTAAAAGAGGAGAACGATCGTGTCGCATTAATCCAATTATTAAAAAAGGAATTTGAAAAAGATCAAGAACGAACGATTATTTATGGATTCACAGCTCTCGGTATACTAGAAATATCAAGAAAAAGGGCGAAACCGAGCCTTCAAGACAAACTTTTAAATCAATGTCCAACTTGTTACGGTACAGGGTTCGTAACATCACCTGCAACCGTTGCTTTTCAATTGGAAAGGGAGTTGTGGGAATATAAGGATGGAGATTATTCAGAAGTTATTATTGAAGCGACAGAAGACGTTGTTGCATATTTTTCAGGAGAACATAAGGAGCATCTAAAACGATTAGAAGAAACGTTATTGTTCAAGATTACATTCCAACCCATTTCATTTTTCCGGCCGCATTATCACATAAAAAGATTTGAGGCTTAATTTAATGATATTTCCTAACAAAGTAAATCGATCAAAGATCTCCATATTAACAAAGCAGGCTGAAATCAAAAAGTATGATTGACATGACTATGATAAATATGGTATATTTTTTGTGTTATTGTTTGTAGCACCCGTGCTACAACCGCTCGTATTAGGTTTTAAGATTTTGGCATTGCCAAAACACCGAATTACGGCGAGTCTTAGATTATGAGGAGGTGCAGAGATGTACGCAATTATCGAAACTGGTGGTAAACAACTAAAAGTTGAAGAAGGCCAAACAATTTACGTTGAAAAATTAGACGTTGCTGATGGCGAAACTGTTACTTTTGATAAAGTATTGTTCGTTGGTGGCGATAACGTAAAAGTAGGTGCTCCTTACGTAGAAGGTGCAACTGTTACGGGTAAAGTTGAAAAACATGGTAAACAAAAGAAAATCATTGTTTACAAATACAAACCTAAAAAGAACTACCACAAAAAACAAGGTCATCGCCAGCCATATACAAAAGTAGTTATTGAAAAAATCCAAGGCTAAGGCGATTAACGATGATAAACGTAACAATCGTTAGAAAAGACGATGGACAAATTAGCTCCTTCACTGTTGAAGGACATGCTAATTTTGATATGTACGGTTCTGATATTGTTTGTGCAGGTGTTTCAGCAGTTACTTTTGGTGCAATCAATGCCGTTGAAGCTCTTACCAGTTGTATTCCGACTGTGGAACAAGGTGGAGAGGGCGGATATTTATATTGTGAAGTACCAAAAGATTTACCTGCTGAAGAGGAAGAAAAAGTTCAGCTTCTTCTTTCCGGAATGATTGTATCTCTTCAAACTATTGAAGAAAGTTACAGTGATTATATTAAAATAACCTTCAAATAATAGGAGGTGGAACGAATGTTAAGACTAGATCTTCAGTTCTTCGCGTCTAAAAAAGGGGTAGGTTCTACAAAGAACGGTCGTGACTCTATTGCGAAACGTCTTGGTGCAAAACGTGCAGACGGTCAATTCGTAACTAGCGGTTCTATTTTATACCGTCAACGTGGAACAAAAATCTACCCAGGTGAAAACGTAAAACGTGGTGGCGATGATACATTATTTGCTACTACAGACGGTATCGTACGTTTCGAGCGTTATGGACGTGACCGTAAAAAAGTTAGTGTTTACCCAGTAGCACAAGAAGCGTAAAAATTAGTTTCTTCTGCATAAAAAACTCTAGCCAACTTTGGTTAGAGTTTTTTTCGTCTTACAATCATATTTTGTTCCAAGTCTTATCAAAGGTTAGTAAAAAGTGTCAAGTTTCCTGTCGATATATGTTATACTATACCCGTGAAATGTGTGTAAATGGGGAGTAGGATATGAGGAAATGGGAGCCAATCGAACTTTTACGTCATGTCCGTCATGACTGGTTAAATCGTTTACAATTAATCAAAGGATATCAAGCCTTGGGGAAAACGGAAAAAGTAAAAGAAATTATTGATCATATTATTCTTTCAACCGATCAAGAAAGCAAACTTTCTTCCATTAATCTGCCAAAATTAGCTTTACTATTGATTACATATAATTGGGAAAGTCCTTCTTTTGTTTTAAATTATGAAGTTATTGGCGAAGGTGAAATAAAAAATATAAATGACCATTTCATTACACAATGGTTTGATACATTTTTCAAATTATTGAATGAATATGCGTTCGATGAAGAAGAAAACGAATTAAATATCACAATCAACATATATGAAGAAAAGGTAAGTTTCATTATTGAATTTTATGGCATACTAAAAGAAAAAAAGCAGATTTTATGTTATTTACAAGAGAAAAACAACTTGTGTCAAATCAATAATATTCATGTAAATGATGAAGCTTTTTCCTTTGAATTAAAGCCTAGAATATAAATGGGGCATATATCATTTAGGAAAATTTTATTCCTAAAATAACGGAAGGAGAAAGACAGAATGTTTGTCGATCAAGTCAAAGTTTATGTAAAAGGTGGCGATGGTGGCAATGGGATGGTCGCTTTTCGCCGAGAAAAGTACGTTGCAAAAGGTGGACCTGCCGGTGGTGACGGTGGAAAAGGGGCCGATGTTGTTTTCGAAGTCGATGAAGGTCTTCGCACATTAATGGACTTCCGTTATCAACGTCACTTTAAAGCACCGCGAGGAGAGAATGGAAAACCGAAAAGTCAACATGGACGTGGTGCGAAGGATTTAGTTGTAAAAGTTCCGCCTGGTACGGTTGTACGCGATGAGGATACAGGTGAGATTATTGCTGATCTTACAAGACATGGTGAACGTGCGATCATTGCCAAAGGAGGACGCGGTGGTCGCGGAAACATCAGGTTTGCAACTCCTAGAAATCCAGCTCCGGAAATTGCAGAAAATGGTGAACCTGGTCAAGAACGTTATATTGTGATGGAGTTAAAATTATTAGCCGATGTTGGGCTAGTCGGATTTCCAAGTGTTGGAAAGTCTACCCTTTTATCAGTCGTAACGAGTGCCAAACCAAAGATTGCCGATTATCATTTTACAACGATTGTACCGAATCTAGGAGTTGTTGAAACTGATGATGGCCGAAGTTTTGTTATGGCCGATTTACCAGGTTTAATTGAAGGAGCACATCAAGGAGCAGGACTAGGACTTCAATTTTTACGACATATTGAACGGACGAGAGTAATCGTTCATGTCATTGATATGGCATCTGTTGAGGGACGGGACCCTTATCAAGATTTTGTTACAATTAATAATGAATTGAAAGAATATCATATGCGTCTGACTGAGCGTCCGATGATTATCGCTGCTAATAAAATGGATATGCCTGATGCAGAGGAAAACTTGAAAAAATTTAAGGAGCAATTAGAAGAAGATATTCCAATATTTCCAATATCAGCAGCAACAAGACAAGGGATTCGAGAATTACTTTATGCAGTTGCCGATACATTAGAAAAAACTCCTGAGTTTCCGTTACATACCGATGAGGACAATGATACCATTAACCGTGTTGTTTATAAATATGAAAAAGAAAAAGAAGATTTCATCATTACTCGTGATCCAGATGGTGCTTTTGTACTAAGTGGCGAGAAGATCGAAAAATTATTTAAAATGACCGACTTTACCCATGATGAATCTGTCCGTCGATTTGCGCGTCAATTGCGTGGCATGGGAGTAGATGAAGCATTACGGAAACGTGGCGCACAAGATGGCGACACAGTCCGATTATTAGATTTTGAATTTGAATTTATTGAATAATAGTCAGTTTAAGGACATCCTTTTGATAACAAGTATGAAACTTGGTTATCAAGGTTGTCCTTTTTTATATATTAAGAAGTAAAAGAGTTTTTGATTATGTATATATTTCCCTCACAAACTCACATAAAATAGCATTTTTTATCATAAGTTTTT
>CADBNU010000114.1 GCA_902796085.1 Heyndrickxia coagulans | reverse complement strand
CTTTTATATTATACATATCTTTTTAGGCGAATTCAATATATACTTTGGCGAATTTAAACTAGCAATGTTTTACATATACATCTTAATAAAAGAAAGACAGATGAAATTCATCTGTCTTTCTTAATTAGAAATATTTTTTAACTTTAATTATTCAATGATAGATGAAACTGATCCTGCACCTACAGTACGTCCACCTTCACGAATTGAGAATTTAGTACCTTCTTCAATCGCAACTGGAGCAATTAGTTCTACAGTCATTTCTACGTTGTCACCAGGCATAACCATTTCTACACCTTCTGGTAGATTGATTGTACCAGTAACGTCTGTTGTACGGAAGTAGAATTGTGGACGGTAGTTAGAGAAGAATGGAGTATGACGTCCACCCTCTTCTTTCGTTAATACGTAAACTTGAGCTGTAAATTTGGTATGTGGTTTGATAGAACCTGGTTTAGCAAGAACTTGACCACGTTCTACTTCGTCACGTGAAACCCCACGAAGAAGTGCACCGATGTTGTCACCAGCTTCAGCTTGTTCTAGAAGTTTACGGAACATTTCAACACCTGTTACAGTTGTTGTTCTTGCTTCATCAGCAAGACCGACAATTTCTACTTCGTCTCCAACTTTAACTGTACCACGTTCTACACGACCAGTTGCAACAGTACCACGACCAGTGATAGAGAACACGTCCTCAACAGGCATCATGAATGGTTTGTCAGTGTCACGTTCTGGAGTTGGAATATATTCGTCAACTGCAGACATTAATTCAAGAATTTTTTCTTCCCATTCTGCTTCGCCTTCTAATGCTTTTAATGCAGAACCTTTAATTACTGGAATATCATCACCTGGGAAGTCATATTCTGATAGTAAGTCACGAACTTCCATTTCAACTAATTCTAATAGTTCTTCATCATCAACCATGTCACATTTATTTAAGAATACAACGATGTATGGAACACCTACTTGGCGAGAAAGTAGAATGTGTTCACGAGTTTGTGGCATTGGACCATCAGCAGCAGAAACTACTAGAATAGCACCATCCATTTGAGCAGCACCAGTGATCATGTTTTTAACGTAGTCAGCGTGTCCTGGACAGTCAACGTGTGCATAGTGACGATTTTCTGTTTCGTACTCTACGTGAGATGTAGAAATTGTAATACCACGTTCTTTTTCTTCAGGAGCTCCGTCGATTTGATCGTATCCACGAGCTTCTGCTTTACCAGTTTTTGCTAATACAGTTGTAATAGCAGCAGTTAATGTAGTTTTACCATGGTCAACGTGACCAATTGTACCAATATTTACGTGTGGTTTAGAACGGTCAAATTTTTCTTTAGCCATTAGGATATATCCTCCTTTAATATTCAATAACTTTTTTATTATATGTAGCTGTAAGGAATGGATTAGCCATTCCTACAGCAAAATTAACTTACAATAGTAGTTATACAAGATTCGGTTTATAAAATCAATTATTCACCTTTATTTTTTTTGATAATTTCATCCGCGATTGCTTTTGGAACTTCTTCGAAGTGATCCATAACCATAGTGAATGTTCCACGACCTTGTGTATTGGAACGTAATGATGTTGCATATCCAAACATTTCTGCTAAAGGTACCATTGCTTTAACTACTTGAGCATTACCGCGTGCTTCCATACCTTCAACACGGCCGCGACGGGAAGTAATATCACCCATAATATCGCCCATATATTCTTCTGGAATAACAACTTCTACTTTCATAATAGGCTCAAGAAGAACTGGGTTACATTTTTCTGCTGCGTTCTTTAATGCAAGAGAAGCAGCAACTTTAAATGCCATTTCACTTGAGTCAACATCGTGGTAAGATCCATCATAAAGTTTAGCTTTAATGTCAACTAGAGGATAGCCAGCTAAGACACCATTTTGCATAGCATCTTCTAGACCCGCTTGTACTGCAGGTACATATTCACGAGGAACTACCCCACCAACGATGGCATTTTCAAATTCGAATCCTGCTCCTGGCTCATTAGGAGTGAATTCGATCCATACATGTCCGTATTGACCACGACCACCAGATTGACGAACAAATTTACCTTCAACTTGTGCTGAAGTTTTAAATGTTTCGCGGTATGCAACTTGTGGTGCACCTACATTTGCTTCAACTTTAAATTCACGTTTTAAACGGTCAACGATGATATCTAAATGTAGTTCACCCATACCAGCAATAATGGTTTGACCTGTTTCTTCATCTGTATGTGCACGGAATGTTGGATCTTCTTCTTGAAGTTTTTGTAAAGCTGTCGACATTTTATCTTGGTCAGCTTTTGATTTTGGTTCAATCGCAACAGAAATAACTGGTTCAGGAAACTCCATGGATTCTAGAATAACATGATTCTTTTCATCACATAGCGTATCACCAGTAGTTGTATCTTTCAAACCTACAGCAGCCGCAATCTCACCTGAGAATACTTCAGATATCTCTTCACGGTGATTTGCATGCATTTGTAGAATACGGCCAATACGTTCGCGTTTACCCTTTGTGGAATTAAATACATACGAACCGGATTTTAATGTTCCGGAGTACACTCGGAAGAATGTAAGTTTTCCAACAAATGGGTCAGTCATAACCTTAAACGCAAGTGCAGAGAATGGTTCATCATCGCTAGAATGACGTTCAATCTCTTCTTCAGTATCTGGATCGATACCTTTTATCGCAGGAATATCAACAGGTGATGGTAAGTAATCAATTACTGCATCTAGCATTAATTGTACACCTTTGTTTTTGAAAGCTGAGCCACATAAAACAGGGAATAATTCAACATTTACAGTTGCTTTACGAATAGCCGCTTTTAACTCGTCAACTGTAATTTCTTCCCCTTCTAAGTATTTCATCATTAGTTCTTCATCTAAATCTGCAACAGCTTCAATTAATCTCGCACGGTATTCTTCTGCTTGGTCTTTATATTCATCAGGAATTTCTCCTTCACTTATCTCAGTACCAAGATCATTACCGTAGAAATAAGCTTTCATTTTAACAAGATCAATAATACCTTCGAATTGATCTTCTGCACCAATTGGTAATTGAATTGGATGCGCATTTGCTTGTAAACGATCATGTAAAGTTTTAACAGAATATAAGAAATCAGCACCGATTTTGTCCATTTTATTGGCAAAAACAATTCGAGGTACTCCATAAGTGTCTGCTTGGCGCCAAACATTTTCTGTTTGCGGTTCAACACCAGATTGGGCATCGAGTACTGTTACAGCACCATCAAGAACGCGTAAGGAGCGCTCAACCTCAACTGTAAAGTCTACGTGTCCTGGAGTGTCAATAATATTTACACGGTGACCCTTCCACTGTGCCGTTGTAGCAGCAGAAGTAATCGTAATACCGCGTTCTTGCTCTTGTTCCATCCAGTCCATTTGGGAAGCACCTTCATGTGTTTCACCAACTTTATGGATACGGCCTGTATAGAAAAGGATGCGTTCGGTAGTTGTTGTTTTACCTGCATCGATATGGGCCATAATTCCAATATTACGAGTTTTTTCTAAGGAGAACTCTCTTGGCATCCCTATTTCTCCTTCCATATTAGAGTAATCGTTTTTTTATTTTAATATAATTTTACAAGTAAATTGATTTATAATTTGATTACCAACGATAATGAGCGAACGCTTTGTTAGCTTCAGCCATTTTATGAGTGTCTTCACGTTTCTTAACGGAAGCACCAGTATTATTTGCTGCATCCATGATTTCGTTAGCTAGACGCTCTTCCATTGTTTTCTCACCACGAAGACGAGCGTAATTTACTAACCAACGTAATCCTAATGTAGTACGACGGTCTGGACGTACTTCAACTGGTACTTGATAGTTAGCACCACCAACGCGACGTGCACGAACTTCTAATACAGGCATTACATTTTTTAATGCTTGTTCGAACACTTCCATTGGATCTTTACCCGTACGTTCTTTAATGATATCGAAAGCTGTGTAAAGAATAGTTTGTGCTTTACCTTTTTTACCATCAATCATAATTTTGTTGATTAAACGTGTTACTAGTTTAGAGTTATAAATTGGATCTGGTAATACATCTCTTTTAGCAACCGGACCTTTACGTGGCATTCTTTTTTCCTCCTTTCAAAAGTATTTCATATCTTTATCATGAACTACTTTTTTAATATTTATTTTTTTGGTTTTTTAGTACCGTATTTAGAACGACCTTGTTTACGATTTTCTACACCAGCAGTGTCTAACGCACCACGAACAATATGATAACGTACCCCTGGTAAGTCTTTTACACGTCCACCACGAATTAGAACAACGCTGTGTTCTTGTAAGTTGTGGCCGATACCAGGAATATAAGCCGTAACCTCGATACCGTTGGATAAACGAACACGAGCATATTTACGTAATGCTGAGTTCGGTTTTTTCGGTGTCATCGTACCCACACGTGTACATACTCCACGTTTTTGTGGTGATGAAACATTTGTTTGAACTTTTTTGAAGCTATTGTAGCCTTTATTAAGGGCTGGAGATTTTGATTTCCCTTTAACTGCTTTACGAGGTTTACGTACTAATTGGTTAATTGTAGGCATTTTATATCCTCCCTTCTTATATTTTTAAGCCCACACATCCAGGTGGTTCATTTTTGGGCAAAAATAATTTGTAGTTTAAAACACTACATTCCACCTAGTTAATTTAGTACAGCAATTGCCGCTGCTCCAACATCAATCCCACATACTTTACCTAATTTTTTCATAGATTCAGCATATTTGATTGGAACATTTCGCTCTTTTGCCAAATCCTTAATTTCTTGTATAATGTTAGGATCAGCATCCTTGGCGATAATTACAGTTTCAACATCGCCTGATTTTAAAGCTTTTGCTGTTTGTTTTTTTCCAACTACAACTTTTTTATCCTGTTTGACTTTATCATTAGACATTTTACTATCCTCCAAAGCAACAGGTTTTTTGGAATTACCTAAAATATATTAGCATCTTTGTTTTTTAATGTCAACTCGAATTTTGAAAAAGATAAAAAGTTTAGTTGGGG
>CADBNU010000113.1 GCA_902796085.1 Heyndrickxia coagulans | reverse complement strand
TCAAATTTATTAGTTCTTTTGTTTACGTTTTTTCATACTTTTCAAGATAAATCCTCCTCGAAATGCTTTCGGTTCATAGGCCACAATAAATGCACGAGGTTCTAGTTCTTGAATAAAATGGTATAAGTCTTCTTCTTTTTTTCTTGTCGTTAAAACCGATAATTGGTAACGTTTGCTATCAATCCCTTCTCCTTCATACACAGTAACACCATAACCTTGTTCTCGTAGTGCTTGTATAAGAGTTACGTTTTTAGTGGGTATAATGACTTGAAAAGTGGTATAGCCAATTGCCAACTTTTCTTCAATCATAGAGCCAACAATAATACCAATGGCAAATCCTAAAGCATATACAATCATTACAATCGATTCCTTGTCTCCGGTAAGAACGATAGACAAACCAAATACATAAACAATCGTTTCTAGAAAACCAAAAATTGCGGCTTTTATTTTCCATCCTTTTACTAAAAAAATCGTTCGAAGTGTAAATGTTGGAACATACAATAGTTGGATTAGTAAAACAAGCAAAATATCTTTTATCATTCACATCACCTTCTTTTTCAATAACAATATTTTAATAGTAACATCATTTTTCGTGAGAACATAATTTTTTCTAATAAACAAAAGGAAAAATAATGCAAATGAACTTAATACATCTGTAATAACATAATTTACACAAAAATTAAGTTTACTAGACACAATATTTTATAAATAAGTAAAAAATTCTATCATCTTAACCTATTTAATGGTATAGTTTAATCAAAATATTCTGTTATTTGGAGGGGATCATTTTGGTTAATATGACTGAACATTTTTCAAAAATACCCACAACCGCTATATCAGATGCAATGAACGGATTAAACAATTTGGACAACGCAATTAAGCCTTTAAAAGAAGAATATAAAATTAGCGGCCGTGCTTTCACGGTACAAATGCCAGTTGGTGACAACTCAATGATACTTCATGCGTTTAATGAGGCTAAACCGGGGGATGTGATAGTTGTTGATGCGAAAGGTGATACATATCGAGCAATTGCCGGAGACTTTATGGTAAGTATTGCGCAAACACTTGGTATTCAAGGAATTGTTGTTGACGGTGTTATTCGTGACATTGTTGGTATTAAGCAATTAAATTTCCCGGTGTTTAGTAAAGGAACTGCTGTTGCGGCTAGTGCGAAAAATGGGAGTGGAAAAATACAAGTCCCAATTTCTTGTGGTCGCGTAACCGTTCACCCAGGTGATTTGATAGTAGGTGATGCTGATGGAGTTGTCGTAATTCCTCGTGATAAAGAAGAAGAAATTTTTGAAAAAGCGAAGGAAAAGATGGAAAAAGATGTGAAAAGAGAACAACAAGTGGCTGGAAACCCTGAAGCAATTCGGAAGTACTTAATGGACATGATTGCAAAATTGAAATAAATGCCGGATTGGTATATATCTTCCATAATTTAAAAAGAACTTGATAAACGTTTCTCTATTTTTATAGATTCACTTTTTTATCTTTATACTTTTTCTAATCTCAACCTTTATCTCAAATAGCAAGTTAATGTTTGCTATTGTGTTGTTTTTTTAAATTTAAACGGCCTTAATCCTGTTACATACAGGACTAAAGCCGTTATGAATGATTTCGTTTGATAACAACCATTCCAAATCTAATTCCTTTTTCTAAGCTATTAAAATACTAAACGTATGATTAACCGACTATTCTTCTTTTCATCTCAAATGTTATACTATAATGTCAAAAACAGCCAGACGTTATAAGAAATCAATTATATATCCACTAATTGTACATTGATTATTTCCTAATTTTTATAATATTTAACCTCTGTCTCCTTAGCTTATGGTTTTTACTCACCAACCATCCCATCATTGTCACGGTCATCCATATATGGATATAACCAATGATCACGGGTTATTGGCATTTTAAAACCCGCTGCTTTTGCTTCTTTTATAGTTATTTGTCCATCACCGTTTCTATCAATAGACGATATATCACCTTTTTTAATCGTACTTGTTGAATTAGCAGTCTTACGATCAGTTAATCCTAGCGATTCATTTACTTTATCAGGATCTACATTATCAAATTCATCTACAACCTTTTGACCGTTTACCGTATAACTGTATTTATAATGAGAAGGAATTTGTGTCTCTGAATTAGGATAAGTAATAATTGCTTCAAAATTCGTTGCTCCGCCAGCCTTACGTATCACGTCTTCCATATATGCCTGGTCACCATGGCGGTTCAGCGTACGATTTTGTGGTGTAATATTATATGCATTCGACACTCCGCCTAAAGAGTCAGCAATAATATGCCCTTCATCTAAATCTGGTCTTTCAACCCCAGGAACTTTTGCCTCATCTGAATAATACCTTCCATTTGATAATACAGGTTCGTTCTTATCATCCTGTAGAATAATCTCGTCAGCAACGACGCGTACGAGTTGCCCATATTCATTCGTAAATGCCCAATACTCACGGTCACCAAATCCAATGTTCACTACGACATTTGCTTCACGATGACCAGATAAATCACCACCATCGACTTCAATCAGTTTGTATCCTGGAAACTGTTCATTATTCGACGTGGTTTCTAATACTTCTGCTTCAGGTTCTTCAAGCTCGGTTGTTGTTGTTGTTTCATTTTCATTACTCTGATTTGTTTGTTCAGTCGTTAATTCTTGTTGGCTTATTTCTACATCATTATTATTAGAGACATCTTCTATACTCGTACAACCAACCATAAACATGATGGTTAAAAGTAAAATTAAATAGTTTAGTATCTTTTTCATTTCGTAATCTCCTCTACTCTTTCCAACTGTATATTTATTAAATGATCACAAACAAATTTATTATATTACAAAAACAAAAGAATAACATAATAAACTTTCAGCAAAAAAATATAACGTTATACTCCTACAAACACCTTTTAATATTTATAACCTCAATCACATTACCTCTTAATAAATAGAAACATAATCATTCATTTTCAAAAAAATTATCTATACAATTATGCCGATTGAAATTCTTTATTTACACCAAGTACGCAAACAATTGGTACTGGCTTCATTTGTTTAAGTTCCGTTTTTACATGGATAAAACCTGCTTCTACCAGTTGTTTAACAATCTCGATCCCGAATTGTTTTGCCGTATCAACCGTTGCATCTTTTGTAAACGGTTGAACTGTTATTGCGATAACGCCATTATCTTTCATAAGTTTACGGATGTTCATTAACGTTTGTACAGGATTATTCCAGAAAATAATCGAGTTAATCGAATAAACTTTGTCAAAGTGTAGTTGAAAGGAAGGTAGATTTTCAACATCAGCATGAATTAGTTCCACTTTCCCTTTTTGAATTGCTTTTTTATTCCTTTGATAAGCTTTTTTCAACATTTTTTCAGAGAAGTCAATTCCGATAATTTTTCCATTTTGAATTATTTTTGACGCTATCTCAATTCCAATCCCAGGCCCAAAACCAATTTCTAATACATGGTCATCCTGTTTAAGATTTAATAAGGACAGTGTCCATTTATTTTTTTCTTTTCCAAAAATTGTCATTAACATTCCAGCAATACTCCCTAATAATCCTTCCGGTTTCTTAAATTGGCTTCTTAAATTCTTTATCAACCCCATCTTACTTGAGCTCCTTCATATTTCGTTAAATTTAATTTTTGCAAAAACTTTAAAATATAAGACCTAAGAATGAATGACAACATCCTCAGGTCTTATTTTATCATTTGTAAATTTTATCGGTCACAGAAAGTTTTTAATCAAACCCATTTGGGTTTTGTGATTGCCATCTCCAAGTATCTTCGCACATTTCGTGTAAATTATATTGTGCTTTCCAATTTAAGATTTTTTCAGCTTTCTCAGGATTTGCATAACATATCGCGACATCACCCGGTCTGCGACTTGTAAATTCATATGGAATCCTGACTTTGCTGACCTCACTAAATTTTTTAACTAGATCTAAAACGCTATAGCCTTTACCAGTCCCAAGATTAAATGCTTCAACACCAGTATGATGTTTAATATATTCTAGTGCTTTAATATGACCTTTAACTAAGTCAACGACATGAATGTAATCCCGTATACCTGTTCCATCATGAGTGTCATAATCGTTTCCAAATACATATAATTTCTCCCGTTTTCCAACAGCAACTTGAGAAATAAATGGCATGATATTATTTGGAACACCGTTTGGATTTTCACCAATTCTCCCGCTCTTATGTGCACCAATTGGATTGAAATAACGTAAAATTGCAATTCTCCACGTGTTGTCTGAAATATATAAATCCCTTAATATTTCTTCAATCATTAACTTTGTTCGACCATACGGATTAGTTGCTGATAAAGGAGCGGTTTCACTAATTGGAACTTGTTTTGGATTTCCATAAACGGTAGCCGATGAACTAAAAACTAATTTTTTTACATTATGTTTTTTCATCACTCGAAGTAAAATCAAAGTTCCAGTAATGTTATTGTGATAATAAGTTAAAGGGATATTTACTGATTCACCAACCGCTTTTAATCCTGCGAAATGCATTACAGACTCAATTGGGTGTTGCTTAAAAATTTCATTGATTCTGTCATAATCTAGTAAATCTACCTCGTAAAATGTGAAGTCTTTTCCCGAAATTTCTTTAATTCGGTTAATCACTTCCTTTTTACTATTTGAAAAGTTATCTAACATCACAATGTCATAACCACAATTTAATAGTTCAATTGCAGCGTGACTCCCAATATATCCGGCACCACCAGTAACCAGAACTGTCATTCGAATCCCTCATTATTTTCATTTTTTTATGACTAAATGTGGATAAAACCACAATTTAAAAATGGAACTTTGCACGTTTACAAAACAATTGTATGCGGGATTCAGTCACGACATGATTTAAATATGTTTTATCGTACAAAATAAAAATGATATAAAAAAATTTTCTATATAAAGATTACTGAATCGACTCTTTTTGACAAAAACATCGGTGTTGCTTTACACCGATTTATTATTTATAAATGGTGACTTTTACTGGTTATTATCATAAATTTCTAATATCCCTTTTCAAATATAGAAACAGACTTAAAAAATATTTTTAAAATTCCCTTGCTTTTATTTGTAAATGTGTTATGATTAAAAAGAATTATTTTTTGTTCGATTTTATCAAGGAAGAAAAGATTTAAAATTTTCGCCTTCGATAACTGAGCAACAAAATAGTAATAAAACGTGGGTAATACCCGCACAGGAGGAATTGTTACATGGAACAAGGTAAAGTAAAATGGTTTAACGCAGAAAAAGGCTTCGGATTCATTGAAGTTGAAGGTGGAAACGATGTATTCGTTCACTACACAGCTATCCAAGGCGAAGGTTTTAAAACATTAGAAGAAGGTCAAGCTGTTTCTTTCGATATCGTTGAAGGTAACCGTGGACCTCAAGCAGCTAACGTTGTTAAACTTTAATCAGTTCATACTAACTGTAAAAACGGACTCTCATTTTATGAGAGTCCTTTATTTTTTTCAACTATTAAACGCATTTAGTTAATTAAACATTTGTGGTTAAAAATAATTTTATAAAACATATTGAATAAACATCGATTGACTTAATCCAGCTTTTTATCTTTCCTGTAATTTCTCCCGTTACAAATGTTTAACAAAAATTTATTTAAAATACCTCTTACAATCTTCATATAAAGATGCTATTATATTAGATGTTTTGAAATAATCAAAAGAAAATGAGGGTATTTTAAATCATGAGCGCGAAAGCAGCTAGAATTGTTACTGTCATAGTAGATTTGGTCATCATTATTTTAGGAACTTTGTTAACAGCATTCGCATTGAATAAATTTACTATACCAACAGGACTTTTAGCAGGTGGGGTTCCCGGGACGGCACAAATTATCCATTATTTTATTCCAATCAAAGTTGGTATTATTGTATTGCTATTAAATATTCCAATACTTATAATTGGCTATAAATTTTTAGGAAGAAAATTTAGTATATATACGATCATTTCTTCTATTCTTCTAGGAATATTTCTTTATATGATTCCTGTTGGAACAATTTGGACCGATAATATTTTATTAAATGCCATTTTCGGGGGGGTATTTAACGCCATTGGCTGTTGCCTAGTCCTTCGCAGAGGTGGTTCCCAAGGTGGAATGGATGTTATTTCCAGGGTGCTTGCAAAACATAAAAATATTTCCGTTGGTAAAGGGAACCTGATCTTCAATGGTTGTATTGTGGCCACATCGGGAATGATCTATGGGGCAGAGATTGCGTTATATACGATTATTTCAATCTTTTGTTCCATGAAAACATACGAAGTCGTCTTAAATCATGTTGATCGTATGTCTTTGATTATTGTTACCGATAAAGGCCAGGAAATTAGTGACGCGATTAATCGAGATATCCACCGCGGTACTACATTATGGAACGCCAATGGTGGTTATTCACATAAAGAAAAAACGGTTCTTTTTTGTGTTATTATGAAAGGTGAAATGAACGAATTAAAGAAAATTGTGAAAGCAATTGATCCAAGCTCGTTTGTAAATGTAATTTCTACAGAAAATGTTATTGGACGCTTCCATCAAATTTGGTAATGAGAATAAAAATGTTAACAAGAGATGTGGTAATTTATCTATATAAAATATTAGAAACAACGATGGTAGTTGGATAAATTGTATTTTAAGTGGGGATAGTGACATCCCATAAAATATTAAAGAATGTAACTTAATTTGTAATATATCATCAATATATAGAAAATATTCTATAACGCTTCTGAACACATGAACGTTCAATTGAATGTTTACTCATACAAAACTGCACCCTAACTGTATTGTGTCTTTACTTTACAGTTAGGGTGCAGTTCACTTTTTAAATGGCCCAATTTGTTTCACGTATTCGAATCCTTCGAATAAAATGCCTATGTATTGATGCAATGAATCGAGGTGAAAAATGTTGGTTTCAAATATTGATTACACATCCCCTTCTACTCAATTCAGCTTTGACGTAAATCAAAGTCCATTATTTGTGAAAGATAGCCAAAACTACATTAATATACTAAGTGTTAACCAATTAAATACTCTAAAGAATGTCTCTTTACTTGATATCTTTACAAATAAAAATAATATTATTGAGCCTCATTATCATCAAAATGCTGCAGAACTTATTTATTGTATAACTGGTTCAGTAAGTGTTTCAATTTTCAACCCATTTACGAAACAAATTCAAAGTTACACTCTTACGCCAGGAAAAGTGGCAAATGTCCCCAAAGGTTGGTGGCATTATATTGTCACCCTAGTAGATAACACGCACATTTTAGCTATTTTTGACGCTCCTACCCCAGAAGTTATTTTAGGTTCAGATATATTAAAATTTACTCCAGCTCATGTAATTGCTCAAACATATTGTGTTGATGAAAATTTATGGAAGCAAGCAACTGCACCGGTTAAACCGACGACCTTTATTGGCCCCCCTTCTAGCTGTCAACAACAAATCAGGTCATTCTGGAATAATTATTCATACACGCCAAGTTACCTTTCCCCATCGTATTGGAGATGATGGTTTATCAGTTGTTTTCCTATCCTTTTCAGCGATATAAAATTGAAAGAAATTTTAATGTGAATAAAACAACGACAAAACTATCAAAATGAAAGGAGTAATGTTATCTAGACATATGTAACTATTAAAATCAGTTGTAATTGATAAAGTTAACTCTGATAATTGGGAAATTGCTGGTGAAACAGTAACAGTTCAGAGACAGAGAGAGAAGAGTGCTGTTCAAATATTATGATAATACGGTTAAAACTAGAAGCAATATTTAAATTATCCAAAATAATAGATCTTACCTATTTATCAATATTTTCATCTCAAACGATAAGGGAATATATTTCCTTATCGTTTGAGATGAAAATATTGAATTATGCTTCCATAAACTTTCATTTATCCATTTACGACTATCTAGATTTTTTCTTTATTCTTCGTTTTGAGACATCTGAATGATGCTATATACAAACTAAAGGTGACTTAGAGTTCATAATCTGTTTAAAAGTTTAAAGCGGCGGATTTTCTACACCTAAATGAAACCAATCTTCTTTTGCTGGTCCATAAACTCCAAAAGGTTTTATTCCAGCTTGACGCATGAGAATAGTAGCTTGTCCACGGTGGTGTATAATGTGCTTGATTAATCCCATTAAGATCTGAGCATTTGTTTCCTCTCTTCCAAATGCAATCTGTACTTCTTTTAAAGTTTCGTCAGTCCATTGTTCCTCAATAGCTCTAATTGCAGATGAACTTATTCGTTT
>CADBNU010000112.1 GCA_902796085.1 Heyndrickxia coagulans | reverse complement strand
TACTCTTTTTAATTTGTTTAATTGCTTGATTGAGATCCAATTATTTTTATTAAGAAGGGTTGCTTCTTTTCTAATAAACATGAATTCTTTTTCACTCAATCTTTTAATCTTGTTTCTTGTATTCCCTACAAAAGCTGCTTCCCCTATAGACAATTCTCGGTTAATTTCTACTCGACTAGTGTATGTATCACCGTCATTATTCACTTTTACGTCTTCTGTCAAGGTGTAACCTTGAGTATTATTTAGTAACATGAAGCTCCTCCTGGTTTGTCTGTTTATTTTTCATTAACATCACTCCTGTTTATGTAATCTCTTTAGACTTTAGCTTTCTGAAAATTCCCTTACATTTCATCACCCTCTTGTTAATTTGTGTTTATTATATACTTTTAATTAGTGTTTGTCTATATATTTTGAGTTAAATTATTCATCCAACTCAATTACATCAAATAGATCTGTTAACTCGCAATTCAAAACAGAAGTCTGTTTGGGGAAGAGAAGGGAAAAGAATTGGACTATTATGTGCTTTTCCTTAGGTAAAGCAGAGAGTTAGAAGTTAGTTATAATAATGCTTGAAGGTGGTTAATTAAACAACAAACAGATGTATCCTTAAAGTTCTGACATTATTAGGAAACAGAAAAGATGCATACAGTAATTTAAAGGGGATGGTCAGAACAGAGCGTCTTTTTTAAACCTAAATGATGAGACAGTGTTAGAAAACATTCTAAGTTAGAAAAGGGGCGACTTCAAAATGTTTATGCTCAAAGATATTGCAACAAAAATAAGGGACTGAGAATAGTTACTGCATCAGTCCCTTACAAATAACAATCTATTACTTTACCATTTTGTCTAATAATTTTTCATCATACTTTGATATATCATTAATATCAAAACCGACAAACTCTTCAAACTTATCATCACTAAAACAAAAAGAAAGGCCAAAAGCGTTAAATGTTTTATTCACTTCTTTATCAGATAATCTGAGACTATAAACTACACTTTCATTATCTTCATTCAAAGACTTGGAATAGATCTTTTTTGCGCCCGCCAATTCTTTCAAAGCATGTGCAGAATCCCCAAATAACTCTATTCCAACAATTCTATCCTCCACGTCAACATCAAGCATGATATCCTCATTGACCTCTAATTCATCTGTAGACTCAATTTTGATTTTCCTGGAAGGGGGTAAAACATATATATATCCTAAGTCAGCTTCTTTATCAAAAGTTATGAAAGATCTCATTGGAACCTCCTTATTATTTCCAACGTGCTTTTGGTTTTTTTGAACGGTAAGTAGTCGTTAAAGTGTTCCCTTTTTTCGCTACAGCAACACCTTTATAATAATAAACTGTTGATTTATATTTTGGATCATAATATTTTTTTCCTTTTCTAATGGCATCGAGCACATCACCAGGAGAAATATTTCGTTGAACCATGCGTACTACCAAATGAAATGAAGGTTTAAGTGCTTTAATTCCAAATTTTTTTAACAAAGATTTAACTTGAGAAAGTATGACCCTAGCTGCTAATCCTGCAAATTGTCCCTCAACTTCATAAGTTAATTGTTCATCATCAATATCTTGATCCATCTGATCAAGAATCTCTTGGTCTATATCTGGATTAATAGTGTCTATATAGGCTAAAGTTTCATCATCAATTAGTATATCTGATTCTGACAAATCCTCTATCAGCTTTTCAGCTTTTTTCACTTCTTCAGTCGTTGGGTTAGTGTTTTCATTTTCTATGTAAGACACTAATTTTTTATCTTTTATTAAGTCATCAATATCAAGGTTCAGCAACTCTCTGTCAGATAGACTTGTCAGGTTTTTAGGTTGAGTTATTTCTTCTGGTGGTGTGTTACTCTCAATTGCTTGCGCCGCTGATGTTCCAATAATACTAAAGAACATTACCAGAGCGGTTAAAAAGAAAATGAACTTTTTTGAATTTTTAAGCATCTTTCTCCTCCTAATATTAAAAAATTCTAGATTATTATACCATGGTTGGCTTATTATGCAATAGTGAACAGGGATTTTTATTCTTAATTTCATAAAAAAAGGAGAAATAAATGAAAAAAGTATTAATTCTATTATTATTTTGCTGTGTTATTTATTTGTTTTGTCCAATTTTTGAGACATATGGATTATCCGAGGAAGAATATTTAAAAAATCAATACAGAGAAGTTAAAACAATCAGAGAGAAATATAATCTAAAGGGAAAAGGAGTCTCAATTGCTCTACTTGATTCAGGCATTAGTAAAAAAAAGAACCAAATAACTATCAAAGGGGGAATATCATTTAAAGAAACGGATAATTACGTCGATTTAAATGGGCATGGGACACATATAGCAGGGATTATTAATTCAATTGCTCCAAAGGCAGATATATATGCTGTAAAGGTTTTAGACAAAAAACTTTCAGGGAGTTATGATGATTTAATTAAAGGTATTCAATGGGCAATTGCCAATAATGTCGATATCATTTCTATGAGTTTAGGAGGTGACAAAAAGTCTGAAAGCTTACATAAAGCTATAAAAGAAGCACACCAAAAAGGGATCGTTGTGATATCATCTGTAGGGAATAATGGATACTCTGTAAATGATACAGTTACATACCCAGCTAAGTATGATGAGGTCTTAGGTGTTGGAGCTCTAGGAAAAAATAAGAAAAGATGGTTTAGGACTAGTCGAGGAAATGGCATTGATTTTTTGGCGCCAGGAGAAGAGATATTAAGTAACTCTTTGAATGGAAAATATATAAAAAGAAGTGGAACTTCAATCTCTGCAGCATATGCGACAGGTGTTGTTGCTCTTATGATAGAACAGAATAAGAGTTTATCAAATGATGAGATTAAAAATATTCTCTCTCAAACAGCTATACCTCTTGGAAGTAAATATGAATATGGCCATGGAGTGTTAGATATTAATAACGCTTTAGATCAATCTAATAAAATAAGATGGTTTAAAAATTTAAAAACAGGAGGAATTGTTTTTGGATTTTTAACTTTAGTAACTTGTTTCTTCTTTATTCGAAAAAGCCGTAACAGAAAGTTTTAATAGAAAGAAAATGATGTGGGACAGGATCATAAATAGAGATGGACAGAAATGACGGTCTCTATTTTTGTAATGAAACTTTTTATTTTTCCAACCGATTTTAGCTTTAGAAGAGGAATGACAGACGATAATTGTTTATCGTCTTTTTTTATTTTCATTTATCGTATAAGCACACAAAAATTTAAAAAAAGTTAATGTTGCGGATTTTTTTAAATAAATTGAGAAAAAGAAACATTGTTAATCGTTAAATGATTGGGGGAGAAGGGATTAGTTATTATTTGAGTAGGATAAGGAATGATTTAGAGGGAGGGGAGAGATTGAACAATGTTAGCTTATAAGGATTTTACGATAGCAACTACGATTGAAATTAGGTGATTGGGAGGAGAAATCAAAAAAATAATCATGGTGTGGAAATGGAAGTGCTAGGGGAATATTCGTTCCCTTTTTTGTTATTTTGGATGTTAATATACCCCCCCTATATAGCCTAATATATGGTATCCATTTACGGTTATAAGGGTAGTTATAACTTGATTTATTGAATCTTGATTCAGAAAAACAGTGAGAACAATATAATATTAAAAAGTCAACCATTTCAACAGATATTTTTAAAAAAATTGAAACTGTAATCAGATGAGGGAGCGCACTCTTTTTTTAATAAAGAATCGTTTGAATAACAGCGGGCGGCGAGTCGAAGACTTATTTTTTATTTAACACACTTATACCAAATAATAACCCTTTCCCTTTACCTATATTATTCTCTAAAAAACAAACAAATTAAAAGAAATATATTGACTATCTTTAATAGTCATGATACAATTTAAATATAGTTAAGCGATACATATATATAACCGAAAGAAGGAAATGACAATGAACACAAGAAAACAATGTGAGAAGTCAAGAAAACGTTCATTAAGATTTATTGAATCCGGCAAATGGTTTAAAGAGTTTGCACATGCTGAACATAATAAAGATCTAAACGTTATGGCTCTTTTACGTTTCAATTGGGGCTTAGACGATTCAGCTAAACAATGGGCAAAGTATCGCCTGTCAGTTGTAAAAGGGGAATGCCAGGAAACTTTAGCAACACAAAGACTTAAAGAGCTTGTAAATAAACGTCGAGAATCAAGAAAGGAGAACACACAATGACACAAAAGCAAATATATTATTTCAACAGCTACGATGTATTAAAGCTATCTAATAAACAATGGAATAATGACATAAGGAAACATTACATAATGTACAAGCAACTAAAAAACGCTGAGACTATCACAGAACAAGACATACACAACCTACTTGAAAACAATTATAATTTTTGGGTTAAGGTAATCACTGAAAATCCTGTATTCAATAAAGGACACGTGCTTGTTGAATTAACGTTACTTTACAGTAATAAACCTATTTTAGGTTATATAGCTAAACCATGTTATATAAACAAATTAAAAATACACGACTCGGTTTTATAACTGAGTCTTTTTTATTTCCATTTTAAGCACGCTCACAGCCTCACAGACAAGCC
>CADBNU010000111.1 GCA_902796085.1 Heyndrickxia coagulans | reverse complement strand
TTTTATATAATTATTTTTCTTAGTTTATTAATGGGGATTGCACCAATTATTACATTATTTGGTTCTCAAAACTTACTAAATTCGATTGGATTCAAAGATATTAATATTATCGTATGGGCTTTAATATTCTATATTTCTGCCAATGTATTTAGTGAGATAATTAGTAGTTTTACAGAATATTACCAGAGTAAATTTCAAACCTTAATTAATTACAAACTTAATCTTAAAGTAATGGAAAAGTGTACAAAATTGCCTTTGGAACATTTTGAAAATGCCGAAGTTTATGATAAGTTACAAAGAGTTCAAAATGAAACACCCTATAAACCATTTGAGGTCTTTGTATCTATACTAAGTACAATATCTGCCATCGTGACTCTTTTTTCATCAGTTATGATTTTAATTAACTGGAAGCCTTGGGTTCTAACAATATTAATCATTATACCAGTTATTTTTTCGTTTTACTTTTTTAAAATCGGTCAACGAGAATTCAATGTAAATTGGTTGCGTGCCCCTGAAAAAAGAAAATCATGGTACTTATCTTACTTAATGACTAGAGATAATACATTTAAAGAAGTAAAACTTTATAATCTTTCTGGATATATATTAAACCAGTTCAAAGAAATAAATAAAAAATTTGTAAGGCAGGATATTAAACTATTTAAAAGAAGAACAGTTTTCACGTTTATATTTGAAATAGTTGAACAAATATGTATAAATATTGTGCTAGTGATAGTTATTCTCTCAGCATTAGCAGGAGAAATACTTGTTGGTACGGTTGTTGCGCTTATCCAAGCTTTAAATTTGATTTCTAATAATTCAAGAAAAATATTAAATACAATTCATTCTTTGTATCAAAATAACCTATATATTAATCAGTTTTTCGAGTTTATGGAATTGAGTGAGGAAAAAATATATATAGAGGATAAACATTCTTTACGTATAGAAAACATCGAAAATATTAAAATAAAAAATTTAACATTTAGTTATCCAACAAATCCTAAAGTTGTATTAAAAAATATTAATCTTGAGATTAGTAAAGGTGAAAGAATAGCCATTGTTGGTCCTAATGGATCAGGAAAGAGTACTCTGATTAAATTATTATTAAAACTATATATCCATGAAAATGATAGTATCTATTACAACGGAATATCTATCAATGATTTAGATACTTCACAACTGAGAAAAAAGATTGGAGTGTTATTCCAAGATTTTGTCAAGTATGAAATGAAATTGAGAGAAAATGTAGGCTTTGGTGATATAACAAGAATTGAAAATGATAGAGAACTAAAACAAACATTAGAAAAAGCTCATGTGGATTTTATATCGGATTTAAATACTCAGTTAGGTCTATGGTTTGTTGATGGTGTACAGCTTTCTGGAGGACAGTGGCAAAAAGTGGCTATAGCTAGAGCGCTTTTTAGGGATGCGTCTTTGTATATTCTAGACGAACCAAGTTCAGCGCTAGATCCTTTGTCAGAAAAAGAAATAATTGATATGTTCATGAATATGACAAAAGATAAAATAGGCATATTTATCTCACATCGATTAACTACGGCAAAGCTTGCTGATAAAATTGTAGTAATGAATGAAGGAGAATTAATAGGGATTGGAACTCATCATGAACTATTGAATAATAATGATATTTATAGAAGGATGTATGAATTAGAAACTTTACAAAATGAGGTGGAATATGGATATCTCAGTGAAGGAGCTAGTTTGTAATATAGCAGAAAAGTTATCAGATTATGAAAAAATGAAGTCAATTGTTAATCAACCTAATAATTTTATTAAAATTGGAAACAAAACTATCAATCCTTATAATGATTTGAGTTTAAGTCATGGATTGCCTGCATTATGTGCACTTTACGGTGAATTATCCGAACAATACCCCGACGGAGAATGGGATAAAATTGGACATCGATATATGATGCGGATTGGAGAACAAATTAATCAATATGGTTTTACCTCATTATCTATGTTTAGTGGATTGTCGGGAATCGGGCTTGCAGCTACATGCTTATCTAAAAAAGGGACTCGATACCAAAACTTTATTTCTAATATCAACAATATTATTAGTGAAAAAGCTTATGGAATAATTGAATATTTAAAAATGAAAAGGTTTCCGAACATGGAAGATTATGATTCAATTACTGGATTAGCGGGAATTGCAAGTTACAGTATGCTTTTCCCAAAAGAAATGGAAAAAACCATTTCTGGCATTTTAGAGTATATAATAGAATTGTGCCAGGATAAGCAAATTGGAGAATTGCAAGTTCCAGGATGGTTTATCCCTCCTGAAAATTATTTTTCAGAAAGGGATAGGAGTATTTCATCTGATGGTTTTTTCAATATTGGTTTGTCCCATGGAATACCCGCGTTATTAATTATATTAAGCAATGCGAAAGAACTTAATATTTATGTAGATGGACAGGATGAATGTATCAAAAAATTAGCAGAATTTCTTATCAAGTATCGTATTAAAGAAGGGGATAAGGTGTATTGGGGTACACATGTAACCCTTGAAGAATTCGAAAAAGGTACTATTATTAATAAATATACAAGAGATGCATGGTGTTACGGATCTCCAGGTGTAGCATACTCATTACTAATAGCTGGAAAAACATTAGAAAATCAATCGTATATTGATTTTGCAGTCAATGGTTTAGAAATGGCTAGTAACCGCCTTTATGATATATATTCACCTTCATTTTGCCATGGTTTATCAGGTGTTGCTTATATTTGTCAAAGATTTTTTGAAGAAACGAATATTGATTATTTTAGAAAAAGATCACTTGAATTAGCTAATGATATCTTAGGTTTTTATAAAGAAGAGTATCCTTTTGGTTTTAAAAATATTGAAGATAGTGAAGGTGAAAAAAAGTATTATGATTATGTAGGTTTAATTGATGGGACAGCAGGTGTTTTATTAACATTATTAGCTATCATAAACGGCAAAAAAACCTCTTGGGATAGTGCGTTTCTATTATCGGAGGTTTAAAGTTACTTATATTGCATGACCCTTTAATATTTAGGAAAATCTATATGAGGCATGATCACCTATTAAGAAAGTCAGTTCTTATAACTGATAATATTAGGGGATCATGCTTCAATTATATAAGGCTTTTTAATGTAAGTTGAAAAGAGAAAAATATAGTTACAATACAAGGAGTTTATTTGTATTTATAGTATTTTAATTATTGAGTGAAATATGAAGTTTATAGAATATAAAAACTCCATAGTTTTAAAGGAGGGAGAAGTAAATATGGATAATAAGGAAATATTAGTCGTTGATGATAATGAAGATATTTGTCTTACGATAAAACAATATCTAGAACTTTACGATTTCAAAGTTGATATTGTACATAACGGAACGGAGGCATTACAGGTCATCAATCGTCCTTTCGATTTAATAATACTAGATATTATGATGGAAGGGATGGACGGTATGGAATTATGTGGCTTGATTCGTGATAGAGTAGATTGTCCAATTCTATTTGTGAGTGCTAAAACATTGGAGGAAGATAAGATTGAAGCATTATCAATAGGTGGTGACGACTACATAACAAAACCTTTTAGTTTGAAGGAATTAAAGGCCAGAATAGAGTCTCATATTCGAAGAGAAGAGCGAATTCGCTCAAATGATCGACATCTGCTTAGTTCGAAAAATATCACAATAGATATTTTAGCGAACGAAGTTTTTTGTAAAGGCGTAAGAATCCAACTCACAAAGAAAGAATATGAAATTATTAAATTACTAATGTTGAATAAAAATGTTGTATTCTCAAAGGAAAGAATTTTTGAACGTGTCTGGGGATATGATTCAGATAGTCAGTTAGAGACAGTTACAGAATGTGTTAAAAACATTCGTAAGAAAATTAAGGCACTCGATCAAGAAACTACCTACATAAAAACATTATATGGTTTAGGTTACAAGTGGGATGTCACATATGAAAAAAGATAAAACAATAAAAAGGGATTTTTATTTATTAGTTGTTAAAGTTTTCTTTGCAACGGTCTTATCTTCCTTTATTGCTTACTTATGTTTATTCTTCTTTTTATTTATTTTTACAGATAATGGGTTGATAAAATCAACTGACTATTTTGTGAAATATTTAGACATGATTGAAGAAAATATCAAAGAAAACTCAAATGACATCTTAAGTGGGCGATTAATTGATTTGGACTTTTATAGTGAAAAGATACAAGGGGAAGTATTGGATTTAAACGGTAATCATCTATATGGTGATCAAGGAACTTTAGAGCAGAGTATCAATATAGGGGACGTTATAAATCACGAACAAGTAATGGGAAGCTATATCTATCGGTTTATACCGATTAAAGATGATAACAAAATAGAAGCCGTATACGTATTAAAAGCACCATTCAGCTTTATTAATAATAATGCGGATACCCCTGGTGTTGGATTCGTTTATATTGTACTACTAATCTCCCCTTTAATCTTTTTTGTTTTATATTTAATACTATTTACTTCTAGACTTTACAAATCGTTGTTTAATAATATTAACGTATTGCTTTATGCGGCAGATAAAATCTCAAATGGTGATTTCGATTTTAAGGTTCATGGACTTAAAAGACTAGAATTTATAAGAATACAGGATTCTTTTAATGCGATGATCTGTGCTCTTAAAGAAATGATAAATAGTTTATCAAAGAGTGAGGATGAACGAAAAATAATGGTGTCTTCAATTGCTCATGATATAAGAACTCCTATAACTGTAATTCAAGGACAAATGGATTTAATTAATGATCTCAAGAAAAATCGTAATATAGACATTACACCTCATCTAGATATTATCCGAAGAAATTGCAATCGTATGAGCATGCTTACTGAAAATTTATCTTTGCTGTATAAGGTGGAAAAACCAGACTTTTTAATGAATATTAGAAAAGTTGATTTAAAGAAAATGCTTAACGAGAAAAAGCAAGAAATAAGAACGATGGTCTATTATAAGAACGTAAAAATTATTTTTGATGTCAATTTAAGTCAATCTTATTATTATATTGACGAAGCAATGATATTAAGAGTAATAGACAATCTTTTATATAATAGTCTAAGATTTACAAAAGATGGGAAAATAGAATTAAAGGTTAGAGAGGAAATGACTGGAGAAAAATGTCAACTCCATTTTAAATTAATGGATACGGGCAGTGGATTTAGGGAAAAAGATCCCTCTGCTTTATTTCAGGCATTTTATCAAAATGAGCAAAATAAAAATCATTTCGGCTTAGGTTTATATATTGCAAAAAAGATTGTGGGAAATTTTGATGGTAAGATTTGGGCGTATAATAATGAAATGGGTGGTGCAACTGTTGAATTTTATTTGACATTGCCCTTGAGATTAAACTATTCACGGAAATAGGATTTTGCAGATTTTAAGCACTTAATACACTTTGCTAATAAAATTAGCCAGAAAAATATAGTAGGTGATATAGTGTCGGAAACAAAGGATGAAATGATTTTACGGGGCTTGAAAGAGAATAATTTAAAAAACATTGATTTAAATATCCCAAAAGGAAAAATCATCGTTTTTACAGGGGTGTCAGGGTCGGGGAAAAGTTCGGTTGTTTTTGACACGATTGCTCAAGAAAGCCGAAGACAAATGACGTTAAATTACCCGCACTATGTTCGTTATCAAATGCCTCGTTATGAAAGACCTCAGGCTGATCTTATGCAAAATTTGAGTCCAGTTGTAGTTGTTGAACAAAGGCAAGTGATGGGGAATTCCCGTTCAACAGTCGGAACGTATATGGATATCAATCCACTCATTCGTGTATTGTTTTCCCGAATTGGCAAACCTTCAATTGGTACGGCGAACGATTTTTCGAGTCAAAGTACGTTTGGACGATGTCCGGAGTGTACAGGTTATGGCGAAGTGATTACACCAGATGTTAATAAACTAGTAGATTTTGAAAAATCTCTTCGTGAATATGCCGTTAGATTCAAACCGTTATCTCCATCTGGTTGGCAAGGACGTTGGATGATAACCGGTGGATTATTTGATCCAGATATACCGATTAAAGATTATTCCGAAGAGAAACTCCAACTGTTTTTATATGGCCCAAAAGATGGTGAAACGGTTTATATGCCTTTCCATACAAAAAACGGACCACAATCCCATGTATGGGATGGACTGCTGCCAAGATTTCGCCGTCTTTATATTAACCGTGATATTACAAAATTACGAGGAGTAACAGAAGAAGATGTATTTGCGGTAACAACTCGTACATTATGTCCAACATGTCAAGGTTCAGGATTAAATCCAAAAGTATTAGAATGTAAAATCAATGGACTAAATATCGCTGAATACTATCAGTTAGAGTTAATAGACTTGCTAGAGGAACTGAAAAAGATAGACGATCCAATGGGGAAATCCGTTGCAGGTCAAGTCATCCCTCAAGTTCAACAACTGATTGATTTAGGTTTAGGGTATTTAAGTCTTTCAAGAACAATGGAAACGTTATCCGGTGGTGAGGCACAACGGGTAAAAATCGCTCGCCATTTAGGAAGTAGCTTAAACAATATGACGTACATATTCGATGAACCGAGTGCAGGGCTCCATCCTGAAGAAGTTGATATGTTAATTGAAATGATGAAGCGGATAAAAGCTCAACATAATACGGTAATTGTCATTGAACACGATCTTTCGGTTATAAAAGAAGCAGATGAAATTGTTGAAATGGGTCCAGGGGCTGGAACAGGTGGCGGAGAAATCGTCTATCAAGGAAGTTTAGCAGGATTAAAACATTCAAAAGCGGCAACGAGTTTAAGTCATCAAATACAAATTAACGAAAAACCTAGAAAAATTAATCGTTATTTTACTGTAAAAAATGCCAAACATAATAATTTAAAAAATATCACTGTCGATATTCCAAAAAATGTGTTAGTTGCCGTTTGTGGAGTATCGGGTTCTGGAAAAAGTTCATTAATGTTAGGTGCGTTTAAAGAGCAGTATCCTGAAGTAATTGTTATTGAGCAAGGTAGTATTGGTATTTCTAGTCGGTCTACACTTGCTACCTATATGGGCATCATGGACGATATTCGTGCGATTTTTGCAAAAGAGACGGGTCAGCCAGCAGGATTATTTAGTTTTAACTCTATTGGTGCATGTCCAGTTTGTGAAGGGAAGGGAATTCTTCAACCGGATGTGGCCTTTGCTGACCCGATTACTGTTACTTGTGAAGCTTGTGACGGGATGAGATACTCAGAGAAAGCACTCAGTTTTCGATATCAAGGAAAAAATATCGTTGAGATTTTAGACTTGACGATTGATGAGGCCTTAGATTATTTCCAAATCCCGAAAATTATTAAACGAGTAAACATGTTAAAGGAAGTCGGGTTAGGCTACCTCACATTAGGACAAACAACGAGTTCTTTAAGTGGTGGGGAATTGCAGCGGTTAAAACTTGCGAGCCATTTACAAAAAGAAGGTCAAATTTATATTCTCGACGAGCCTTCCCTTGGGTTACATACGAAGGATAATGACAAACTGCTTGATGTCTTTCAAAAATTAGTGGAGCGGGGAAATTCGGTTATTATTATTGAACATAATCTTGACTTTATTGCTGCCAGCGACTGGGTCATCGAACTAGGTCCAGGTGGAGGTAAGCAAGGCGGGGAAGTGATTTTTGAAGGAAAACCCGAAGAATTGCTACAGGTAAAAACACCAACATCAAAATGGTTAGCCATGACCTTGTTTTAAAATAATTTGAAACAGGGGGACGGGTTCCTTGGAATGAAACAGAGGAATGAAACAGAGGGACGGGTTCCTTGTACCAAATCAACAGAATGAAACGAGGGACCCGTCCCCGTGTACCTGTATACTTTATAGTCAACTATATCTTCAAAAAAGTTTGTATTAAAAGTAAAATACATTTTTTAAGAAAAATTGAAAAACGTTTTTG
>CADBNU010000110.1 GCA_902796085.1 Heyndrickxia coagulans | reverse complement strand
TTATTTTCGTTGTGATTGTTATTGTTAATATTATTATTCTTATTATCTTCAAGGTTGTTGTTGTTTTCGATACCATCTTCCTCGTAATTCCATTCCCATTCTTTATCATTATCGTCGTATTCATACTCTTGAAAAAGTCTCTTCGCATTCATCGGTATAACTAATTTCCCGCCGGTTACTTTGGCTGCCGTAGTTTTCCCCTCTTCATTTTTAACCAACTCGACAAAATTTAACTGTGTAACATGCTCTCTCATAGGGTTGTCTAAATCATACTCTGTTAAATTATATGCCACTTCACAAATATTAGTTATATCGTCCTTTTCACCTTTAGGTATCTTATCTTTATCGCCTTTTGTGGTGAAGGGCGTATTGTTACAAATCATTAAAGCAAATGCTTCTTGTGGATCCATCTGATTTGTACCCATCCAAGACTTAAGTTGTTGCACCACCTCATCGTAAAAAAACTCGTTAGGATCCACGAGCGCATGCCTTAAATTATTTATATTCCGTACAATTATTTTTTTAGTATTTACACCAGCTTCATGATATTTTTTTACGATTAGCGGTGATGCAAATAAAGCTTGAATGTAATGTATTGGCGAAAAAACTGTTTCGCTATCGTTTGACGCATAAGCAACAAAAGCACTGGGCAAATTTTTGATTGGGTTTATGGATTTTTTCTTTAGCCATTTTGGAATGAAATCACGAATTACATCAAGTGGACCAAGCGTCAAATCCTCCCACGAATATGGAACCCCTACAAACGCTGATCTATTTTGCTCCAAATTTCCGGACTCCGCATGAATATCTTCATCACGTACGTATAGAATACTAGACAACATGTCGACAAAATCATTCTTCTCGAGTTTCATACCCATCTCATTGATATGTTTAATTATATCATTAATGTTTATTGAATTTAACTTTATTTTAAAATCGTCTACTCCTTCAGGAAGACCCTGAGAGAAATAATTTGTACATAATTTCCTTAATAGTTGATCTAATCTATCATATTCGTGGCTCTTTAAACAGTCACCGTTGATATCAACAGGCTTGTGTTGCGAAAAAACATATGCCGCTTCACTGTATTTGCAATTTTTTTTGGTAACATTAATAACTTTTTGAGCATTGTTATCAGCATAGGAATTATTTAGATTTACGGCATACTGATCCTCCGGCAAAAACAATTTCAAAACACGTTCAGTAATCCTTAAGCCCAGTTCATTTAATTTAGAGCCATTTCTAATCTGATCAAATAAAAAACATGTAACGCTTCCATAACCAAACAGTTTTAATTGCTGATAATTAGGCAAATCATCGTTCAGCATAGAAAAGACATTATATTGATCTTTATCAACATCCACGTCGTCATAATCGCTTCTCCCACGAAAATCTATATTAAAAACTTTTGCCTTTTCCTTTCGAAATAATCTCCTTGCTAAAAAGTGTGCTTTTATATTACCCAAACCACCCAAAGCACTTTGGTGCCCTCGAAAATCATTTTTTATTTTACTTTTAATATTACTTTCTGAATACCCTTGTTTTGATATTGCAGCCTTCCACTGTTCTCTCCGCAAATTATGTTCAGCCTTTCTTAATTTCTCGCCAAAGTTTTTTCCGCCTAAGAGACATACCCACTGTTCCTGGCATGCGTATCCGATTTTGCAAGTATTGTCTCGAAATCTAAGTATCCTTGACTCTTTACTATCATATGTCCCGTCCGCATTAGCAATAACAAGCGCAGGTTTTGTTTTATTTGGGTCAACTATCTCTCTATCAGAGGAAACACAAAAAAATTCGTCTGTCTTTAAACGAAAGCTCTTGGTGAAGGTTAGAAACTCGTCAATATTAATACCATTTAAACTCCTAAAAATATCTTCAGTCGATATTTCATTGTCCTCCAACTCTTTCAACAGCCGACACACAGCCAACAAACCTTTACGTGCCTCTCGATCTTTAAAGGTGTTACACAATTTTTGATTATAATCTTGTATTATTTTATTGTCGAGCTTCGCACCTTTACGACTCAAAAACAGATTGTTTGT
>CADBNU010000109.1 GCA_902796085.1 Heyndrickxia coagulans | reverse complement strand
GCTGAACCCACTTTTTTAAAAAAGCTGCATGAAAAAGTGCGTTCAAAAGGTAGCTGAACCCACTTTTTTAGAAAAGAGCATGAAAAAGTGCGTTCAATAAGAGAGTAGGATCCAGAAAGATAATGTGTACAAGGTGTATCTTTTATCATGGTCCTACCCTGACCGATGGACAAATTCATAAAATTATAATGAAAAAGAAGATGTTAGGAACCCACTATATAGTTAATTTCCACATCTCCTAAAATTTTTTACAGTACATAAAAATATATGCTCAAGAAATGTGCTAAACTGCCAAGGAGTATAAATATATGGAAAATCTCATGAAACCCCCAATTTTTAAATTTCAAAAACTTTGGTTCTGTCCCATATATAATACCGCCAATTGTATAAAAAACTCCTCCTAAAATTAATAATACAACACCGCCGAATTCCAACGATTTTGATAAAGGCGAGAGTACGAATATCGCCATCCATCCCATACCGATATAAAGGGCTGTGCTTAACCAACGTGGGCACTGAAACCACACCATTTTAAAAATAACTCCACAAACTGCCATTCCTGCGATTACTGCAAATAACCCCCAACCAATTGCCCCATTTAAAGCAATTAAACAAAAGGGTGCATATGTTCCAGCGATCAATACAAAAATCATCGAATGATCTAATTTCCGGAAAAAGCGAATAATGGTATCCTTCGCTTTTACCCAATGGTAGGTAGTTGAAGCAGAATAAAGTAAAATCATACTAATTCCAAAGATTGTAACTGCAGTGATGGCTAGACCTGATTCAGTTGTTGTCCATGCTTTCATAATCAAAGCAACCAATCCAAAAACAGATAGAACAGCACCAAACAAGTGTGTAAGACTATTAATTGGTTCACGAATATAATTTTCCATAACATAATCTCCTTTACTTTTATATGTAGTTTTTAAAACTACTTATAATCATATAACTATTTTGTCATCTGGTCAACATTTACATACAAAAATAAAAAAGGTAAAATTTATGTAACAATAAATCCATGGAATTTCTACATACAAACTAATGACGGAGGAGTAAAATGGTTAATATAGACAAATTTTTAGATGAATTAGGTTTAAACGAACATTTAACATTAGATGATATTCCTGATATTGATTTATATATGGATCAAGTAATTCAACTATTTGAAAAAAAGTATGCCAAAACAAAACGAGATCCAAAGGATAAAATACTTACAAAAACGATGATTAATAATTATGCAAAAGGAAGGCTCTTTTTCCCGATTAAAAACAAGAAATATTCAAAAGAACATCTTTTATTAATTAGTTTTATTTATCAATTAAAAGGGACAATTACGATTAATGATATAAAGGTAGTATTGGAAAAATTAAACGATAAAGTTGTGAATGAAAATTTTACACTAGATGATTTGTATAAGGCACATACTAATCTTATTTTTAACCAAGAGGAGCGATTTAAGAAAGATTTTAAAGGAAAAGTAAAAGAAGTAACGGAAGCAACAAATCAATTAGCAGATTCCGATTCCGAATATTTAAAACAATTGTTATTGATTTTATCTTTGTCCCATATGAGTACATTGTATCAACGGGCAGCTGAAAAACTAATTGACGAGTTTCAACAAGAGGAGGAAGAAAATTGAAAACAGTTTTAATCCTTGGTGGAGGTATAACAGGGCTATCTACTGCTTATGAATTAGAAAAGCACCTTGACCAGCACAAAGATGTGAATCTTATGTTAGCGGAAGCCTCTTCCATTTTAGGTGGGAAAATTCGTACGGTAAAACAAGATGGTTTTATCATGGAAACGGGTGCAGATTCAATTGTGACAAGAAAAATTAATCATACCGGTATTATTGAAGAATTAGATCTTGAAGATGAGGTTGTTTACAACGCAGTCGGCACGTCTTATTTATATGTGGATGGCACATTAAAGCAAATACCATCTGATTCGGTTTTTGGAATCCCAGCAAGTATGAAAGCGCTAGTTGAATCGGAATTGGTATCTGCTAAAGGTAAAGTTGAGGCATTAAAGGATTATTATACCAATGATCGGCAATTTAGTGGTGCAGATTCGATTGGGGAATTTTTATCCTATTATTTAGGAAAAGAATTAACAGAAAAACAAATAGCACCAGTATTATCAGGAGTTTACTCCGGAAATCTGAATGACTTGTCTATCCAATCAACCATGCCATACTTGTTAGACTATAAAAAACGTTACGGTAGTATTTTAAAAGGAATCGAAGTCAATAAAGAACAATTTTTAGGTCATAGTGAGAAAAAGTTTCTTTCTTTTAAAAATGGTTTATCGACAATTATTGATGGTTTTGCAAAAAAACTTAACCATACGAAGATACGGCTAAATCATGAGGCGACAGAAATTAAGCGTAGTGAAAATGGCTATGTAGTTCAATTTAGAAACGGTGAAGAAATCCAAGCTGATTATATTGTGTTAAGTATTCCCCATAATGCAGCAGAAAGACTTTTCAGCGATAGAGAATTAACAAATGCCTTTTCTGAGATTCAAATGAATTCGATTATCAGTGTTTATTTAGGATATCATGTTCCAAATGAAATATTACCTGAAAATGGGACAGGATTTATTACGACATCAAATGAATCTTTAGTTTGTGGGGCTTGCACGTGGTCGAGTAGAAAATGGCAACATACATCACAAAATGGCAATCTCCTCATACGTTTATTTTATAAAAATAATCATCCAAAGTTTTCGGAAATTAAAAAGATGAGTGAGTCAGAACTCATTAATCTAGCACTGCAAGATATAGAAAAAAGTTTAAAATTAAAGGAGAAACCTGTTGTTTGCAATATTACGAAATGGACTGACCTAATGCCGACCTATGATATATCACATCCAGAAACGGTTAAGAAACTAGAAAAAATTTTCGAAAACAATTTTCAAGGTATATTCATCGCTGGTTGTTCGTATTATGGAGCAGGGATATCAGATTGTATTGAAAATGGAAAGGAAACCGCTAAAAAAATTGTACATACTATTTATGAGCGAGTAGATTAGGAGGGATAGGATGGCAAATGTAGATGCTATAATGGAATGGACGTTTTATGAAGAAGTAGACGTACCACGAGATGTTCAAGCGATCTTAATAGAAGGTGAAGAACCCCAGGTTGCTTATCGTACGGTCCGTGATGTTGCCGTTGTAACAAATAAACGATTTATTATTGCTGATAAACAAGGAATTACAGGAAAAAAGGTTGAGATCTATACGATTCCTTTTAAATCGATCGACATGTATTCCACCGAAAATGCAGGTCGACTTGACTATAATGCTGAAATTCAATTTTGGACTCGAACAGGGAAATTTAAATTAAATTTAAATAAAAAAGTTGATATTCGGAAACTTGATCGTATCATTGCATCTCATATTTTATAATGAAAAAAGCTATCCGATGGTTTAACCAACTTATCAATTTGGTTGGAAAAACTTGTCTGGATAGCTTTTATAAATTATTTTATTACTTTATCAAAATGAACATTTTTATGGATAGCAAACATAATCGGCATTGTAATGAGCATAACTGCAATTTCCCCAAGAATTAATATACCCCAAGTTTTAAAAAATGGTGTTCCGAAAGCGATGTTTAACTCCCAAGAAATGATAAAAATCATAATACTAAAAACAATGGAATTTATCACCATACGTGCCCAAATGTTTTTTACATATTTTGAAAGAAGAATAAAGATTCCTAAAGAAATGGCAGTATGGGCTACACCGAATGTGATATCTAAAATTTTCATTGGCGAGAAAAACAAATTTGCTAAAAAGACACCGATAACGATGCCGAAGAAATATTTTTTGTTAAAAACAATTAAATGATTAAACATTTCCGATAGCCGTAATTGTAGTACACCGAAAGCAATTGGTTGGACTAAGAAAGTGACAGCAATATACAGTGCAGCCACAATTCCACTTACAGAAATCGTTCTAATATTCACTTTTTATCCTCTCCTTAGTTTTTTTACGTGGGATGGTTGCGAACCACGTCGGATATCTCCGAAAATTAGACAACTCTTAAATTGTATAGGAAATGATATTGAAAAACAAGCGATTGTTGTTATGGGAATATATGGATAACTGTGAATTAAGGGTTGTGTTTTGGCTTTCTAAAATATATATTTAATATTTGTTGTATAGTTAAGATGGACATTGAAAACCCTGTCGAATGCCTTTATTCATAACATAAAGTTTATACGCTAGAATATATAGTCAATTTGTTTGATTTATGTGAAGGACTAAACATAAAGGGGTTTCGAAAAATGTTTAGCATTTGTGTACAGACGGGCGTCACGCTATTCAAAAATAAACTTTGCAACAATTTTATTCCATGGATACACTAATAATGAATGAAGGTGGATAAAAATTGAACAATATAAGAAAACGTAATTATACTATTGATGAGATTTGTATTTTGGCGGGGCAAATTATGCTCGAAAGTGGTGCTGAAACATATCGAGTTGAAGATACTATGAATCGCATTGCGAAAAGCTTTGGGGCTGAATATGTAGAAAGCTACGTAACACCTACAGCGATCGTTTTTTCCATTGATGGTGATGAAATTACAAATACAAAAATGAAACGGATTGAAAAAAGAGGAACGGACTTAAATAAAATTACTGTTGTCAACAGTTTGTCACGGGAAATTAGTGAAGGAAAATGGACGCTTCAGGAAGCGTACCAAAAATTAATAGAAGTGCAACGCGCGCCATTCGTCTATTCTTATTGGCTTCAAATATTAGCTGCGACAATCGTGAGTGGATGCTTTGTTATTATGTTTCGTGGGAGTTGGGTTGATTTTATTCCAGGAATGATTACCGGTGGATTTGGCTACTTATGTTTTTTAATTATTGATCGCATTGTGAGAGTACGGTTTTTCTCTGAATTTATAACTTCAGCAATTATTGGAATATGTGCTCTATTACTTGTATATAACGGATTTGGAATGGAAGTCGATAAGATTATCATTGGGTCTGTCATGCCGCTGGTACCTGGGCTGGTCATTACAAATGCCATTCGGGATCTTATATCTGGTCATTTAGTCTCCGGTATTACAAAAGGAGCGGAAGCACTGCTTACAGCGATGGCTATTGGAAGTGGAATTGCGATTATTATTGGTCTATTTTAAAGGAAGTGATTGAATGTTAGAGCAACTTGTAACCAGTTTTATCGCTTCGAGCGGTTTTGGCATTATTTTTAATGCACCGAAGCAGGCAATTGTAAAGTGCGGATTTGTCGGTATGCTTGGTTGGATGATTTACTTTTTCATGGTAGAAAATACATTTGATGCAGTATTTGCAAGTTTTGTAGCATCCTTCTTTATTGCCATCGTTAGTTATTATTTTGCAAGACGTTATAAAACTCCAGTTATTATATTTACAGTCGGTGGCATGATTCCTCTTGTTCCGGGAGGACTAGCCTATAATGCGATGCGTCACTTTGTCTTAAATGATTATAATGTTGCCATTCAACTTGCTGCTAAAGTCCTATTCATAGCAGGAGCTATTGCGATGGGGATTATTTTTTCTGAAGTGTTTAATCAAATTGTTCGTAATATCCAGCTAAAGATACGGAAAAAACATGTATAACCAACCTCTTTTTAACCAAGCTATTAGAAGAGGTGGTCAATATGAATAAACCAATTGTGACGGCACTTACGTCAATTGGATTGGCGCAATTTTTAAAAATACCTTACAAAAAAATAACTGATGGGAAATGGGAATGGGAGATGTTCTTTGAAACAGGCGGAATGCCCAGTTCTCATTCCGCAGGGGTATCTTCTTTGGCAACATATATTGCCTTACAAAGAGGCGTGAAAACCATTGATTTTGCATTGGCAACCGTTTTTGGGTTACTTGTTATGTATGATGCTCAAGGAATTCGCAGACAATCAGGAGAGTTAACCATTAAAGTAAATGATCTTGAAGAGGAAGTGGAGCGCCTTCGTGGAGAGGAAGACCACCACTATCATGATGAAAAATCCAAAAGATTACGAGAGCGGCTTGGTCATCAGCCGATTGAAGTAGTAGGTGGAGCACTTTTTGGTATACTTTCTGGATTTATTGCATATAAACTATTTGAAAATTAATTGGTTGACTGTCTAATAAAGAGAAATGGTTCAATTCGGACAGTCTTTTTTACTATTTTTAATTGTAATACATTAATGTCTTTAAAATGAAAGGATTTTGCAATACTTTAGCGAATATTGTTTGGTAGAATAATTATAATGTAAAATCTTACAATTGATTTAAAAAAATTACGATATGTCATGACATGATTTTTTTACTATATAATATATAGATAGGACTCCAAAATATTTTACAATTATGTTTCTTCGTCATACTTTTAGCATCTTTTCGTACCAAACATTTCCTTGTCATTTAAACTCGAAGCTAGTGTGAAAGTCTCATATTATTATATTTTTAAAACTAGGTGATGAAGATGAATAATGAAAAACAATTAATCACAAAAAGTTATTACCGATCATTAATTGATGAAGATCTTGAGGTACATCCGATCGAACAATTAGGCGAACTGTTTTTTAACGAACAGAAAAAGGATAGACCAGATGCATCATTTATTCGCTATGCTCAAGGAGAAGTTTACTTTTTAAACAAAGATTATGAAGCGGCAATTTTTAAATGGGAGAATGTGCATAATGAATTTAAGCAGTGGGCAAGGAAAAATATTGCAGATGCATACTTAGAAATGGAATTATTCCAAAATGCGGAAGAGATTTATCTATCCATTCAAACCGATTCCCTTGTATTACAAATGGAAGTATTGTTACAACTCTTTTCCCTCTATTTACAACAAAGTGATCATAACCGAGCAGACCAAATTATTAAACAAGCAGTTGCCCTGAATCCGGATTATCCAAATGTAGCAAAATTAGCTCGAAGCTTCTTTGAGCAAAGGGAAGATTGGTCAAGTGCGTTAAATTTAGTTGTACAAGAATCCATTCGAACAATGGACACAAACTGGCTTGAAGTATTAAAAAATTATATACGTAGTGGTTATGCCAAAAACTTCGAACCGACCTATTTTTTCCAAGCACTTACTATTTGTCATGAATTAGATATTGACTTATTTGAGCAATTAATCGTTTCGCTTTGGAAAAAGTATGAAAGCGAAGGGCAATTGTTTGATTGGTTGTTACAAATTAATGGATATTTGAAGGATATCGAAATTTCAAGCGACTATCATTGGCAGGAGCTTTCTCATATCTATAAAAATACCTATGATACACTCATGGGTGGTTCTTACTCTATGGAGAAGTTGAAGGTTGTAATTCCTGACTTTTTACATATTTGGATTCGTATTGTTGAAAAAGAAGATGAAGTATTTCCGTCTTCCGCTGTGTTTGCTTGGAACGAAATTATTCCTGAACTGCTAGAAAATGACTTACTAAGTCTAGCAGAACAAAAACTATTTCAAACTGAATTTGATTTTCATGTATTGGAAAAAAGTAAAGCGCTGCATGAAGCAATATTAAAATGGACAGATGAGCATCAACTACGGAAAAATATACGACTAAAACGATTAAGTAATGAAGTGGTAGATTTTAATCAAATGTTTATCGGAATTGTTGGAATTCATAGTAGTGCAAAGGCGGCATTTATTAATCACTTTATAAATGATCAAGCTATAGAGAGAGGGAATACAAACGTAAGCTGTATAATTCAGAATGGTGGAGAATTTATTGTTACCGAATATAATAATGAAAAATCAAATGTACTTTCTTATGAAGATATTTATCAAGAAAGAAAAGGGAATAAGATAACAAAGTCGTCGATCATTAATATCCGGATGCCGAATTCAATTTTACAACAAAATAAATTCTCAATTGTGAATGTACCAGATTTACCATTTAAACCTGTTTTTACGAATGAGTTAATGGATACATTATGTTTAACAGATACAATCTTGTTTATTATAGATGATGAAGCTGGGCTCACTGAAACGGAATATCGTTGGGCAGAAATGATTCAACAAGAATTTCCAAAAACGAAAATGTACTTTATTGTAATGAATACTCATAAGGATGAGGAAAATTATACAGATATTTATTACCAACTAAATAAGGCAATTGAACAAGGCGAATTAACTGGAAGGATTATAGATTATAAACAAAAGGGAGAAGTAAGACAAAAACTTATACAGAAACTATCGCATGAATGGCAAAAACATGAAAATATAAATCTTCGAATTTCGAGTTATTTATATTTGAATAAACGTCTTTTAGATGACTTGTTTGAGCAACGGACAAAAATTGAAAATCAATTAGATGAAACGATTCATTGGAATAATGATTTGGTTTCACGGATGACTGGAGCGATTCATCAATTAAAAGATATGGAAAAAGAAAAAATTGAAATGATTCGAAAATCTTTCGCCTTAATGAAAGATGAGACAAGAAAAGAAATTTTAAAAGGAATTCCAAAAGTGCTCAAACAAATGTCAAAACAAGTATCAAAGGATCGTGATTTTCGAAAAATTCATGTTGAACTAAACGAAGAAATGAATAAACAAATTCAACAATACATGGATGAAGTGATATTGCCGGATTTTCTCTCAAAAGTTAATGATTGGTTTGCGATTGCTAAAGAAGAGCTGAAAAATGCGAAGATATTTCTTGAAGAAATCAAGGAAGGCTTTAATTCAATGCTACAAGAGGACCGCTTGCAATTACATTGTGATTTCAAAATATTGGAGGACTGGCAGCGGGATATTGATCGTTTAACTGTTCAAGTGAATTTTCACCCAGTCAATATTTTCAATCGAGCAACGGTATCACAAATTCTTTTAAAAGGTACTGGTAAAGTGTTAAGTCGGTTAACGAATAACAAAGAATCATTAGTAAATCGATATAAGCAATTTATTGAAAGTCAAGATTATCAAGAAATTGCTGAAAATGTGGCTAGTCAATTTCTTAATCCGTTCACTTTATTAGAACAAGGACTAGATCGAGATATACGTATTTTCTTTAAAGAATCGTTTGAGGAATTACAAGTGCTTGTAGCTGAGATGGAACAAGATACAGCACAAAAAAGTGAACAGTTGGCTAATTTACGAGAAAACCCGGAAGCGTTCCGTGATCCGTTGAAAATCTTTGATATTACAAGATTACAATATAAATATATATTAGAAGTGAAAGAAATGTCGTATATTCACGTTCGTTAAAGATAAAAAGCTTGTACTATTTTTCTAAATCCCCTTCATATATTTGAATAAAAGATATGGAGGGGATTTTTTATGGATGATTTGAAAAACAAACAAGTCCTTATAACAGAAGAAATGGTGAAAAAATATGATCGAATACATAAACAAATAAAAAAACTAGAGAAAGAATTATCGCAATTAAAAAAGACGTTTAATCAATATTTTGATTTAACGGTAGGTCCTCATAAAAAGGGAGTACTAACCTTCGATTCTTATGTATTGCAAAGAAATATTCGGACATCAGAAAAATACCGTGAAGAAGAGGCGGTTCGAAAATTAGAATCACTCAATTTAGTTGATTGTATCAAGGTAGAAAAACGTGTAGATGATGCGAAGGTTCATGCAGCAGTGACCTTAGGATTGTTGACAGAAGATGAATTAGACCATTTAATAGAACGTAAATTTACTTCTGTCATATCAGTGAAAGAAAAATAGATTTGTAAAAGATGATGGATAAGGACGAATGAGTCCTTTTCTTTATAGAAACGGAAATCGATACCTTGTAAATTAAAAATTTTTTTACATTATGCTAAAATTAAGTTAGGACTAGGAGAGGATGAATTTATGAAGCAAAAAGATAAAAGTCACAGGATTACCTACTTAAACTTTGACAATAGTTTAAAAGAACAAACATTTCTGCAATATTATCCCCATCATTGGATTTGCTGCTCAAATATTCCACATACTAATGGTTTTTGTGAAACAGAATCATTGAATGAGATTCGAAAACGGCTTCAAGTAAAACAAGTAAGCCCACTTGTATTAATAGGTAACGGAAATTTCCACTATGTCACTTACTTATTGCTAGAACGTGTAAAAGGCCCCTTCTCTTTAATTCTCTTTGACCATCATGATGATATGAAAAAAGATGACTTTTCCTTGATTTCCTGTGGATCATGGGTACGATATGCTTTGGAAAGAAACGCAAATTTAAATAAAGTCGTCATTATTGGTGTGAATGAAGAAAATCAAACTTGTGATTTACCAAATGAACTGCACAAACGGGTTTTAACAATAACTGAACAAAAAATAAAAGATATTCACTTACAAGATATCGTACACGAACTACGGCAGTTTCTACCCGAAGAAAAAAACATTTATATAAGCATTGATAAAGATGTATTATATAAAAGAGAAGCGTATACAAATTGGGATCAAGGGAGTATGACCCTTGTCCAATTGTTATTTTTATTGGAAAATATAGTTAGACATTTCCAAGTTGTTGGCATGGATATTTGTGGTGAATATGTTGTTAATCACCAAAATGAGTTTGAACGAGCAACATGGGAATATGTAAAAATGAATGAGATCGTCAATCGTGCATTATTAAAATTTGTTGAGGAGTATATATCTCCACCAGAGGAATCTTTACTTGCTTAAAAAGTAATTGATAAGCTTAAAAAGCTTCTTTCTATTATGAAAGTGGTGTATAAAATGGTAATATGTAACACATAATGAACTTGTGTTTTGTTCTAGGAGGGTATACATTTGAAAGTAAAATTATTTACAGACTCGGATTTAGACGGATTAGGAACGGCCATTGTAGCGAAACTGGCCTTCGGTGACGATGTTGATGTATTTCATTGCTCTTACCGGAATTTAAATCAAAGAGTCGATCAATTTTTAAAATATCATCAAGATGATAAAGAAACAAAGTTATTTATTACAGATTTATCTGTTAATTCAACGATTGAAAAAAAATTAGAAGAACGATTTAACAATGGCGGACATGTACAGGTGATTGACCATCATGTTACAGCCCTTCATTTTAATAAATATCCATGGGGAAAAGTCGTTATTGAGTATGAAGATGGACGTAAAACATGTGCCACTTCCTTATTCTATGATTTTTTAATAGAGAAAGGTCAATTGGAAAAAACGGTGGCTCTCGATCAGTTTGTTGATCTTGTTCGTCAGTATGATACATGGGAATGGGATGCAAATGAAAATATTTTAGCAAAGCATTTAAATGATTTATTTTTTATGTTTGGTAGAGAACAGTTTGAAGAAGATTTATTAAAACGGATTAAGGAAGATCCTGATAAATTTGAATTGACCGATATGGAAAACTTATTAATGGATGTAGAAGAGAAAAAAATTGAACGTTATATATATGCTAAAAATAAATATATTATCCAACGTTTTGTCGGTGACTATTGTATTGGTATTGTCCATGCTGAGCAATATCTGTCTGAGCTAGGAAATGCATTGAATAAAAAAAATCCTCACCTTGATATGATTGTTCTCGTTAATGTCGGTACCAAAAAGGTGGGCTTTCGAACTATACATGAATCCGTTAATGTGGCCAAATTTGCCAAAGAACTTGGTGGGGGAGGACATCCAAAAGCTTCTGGTTGCGACTTAACTGAGGAAGCATTTAAATTATTTGTAACGGATGTTTTTCATCAAGAACCACTTCGGCCTGATCCCGAAAAAAATGAAACCAATATTAAAGATGGACCAAATGGAACATATTATGAAAATCGTAATGGAGACATTAGCTACATTATTAAAAACGATGAGAATATATATGAGTTGATTCATAATGATGAAAAGCTTAATGAACAATTTGCTACTTTTGAAGAAGCAGAAGCCTATGTGAAAAGAAATTTTCAATCTTGGCTTATGTTTGATCGTGATTTACATAAAATCAAAAAAAATAATAAATGAAAAAAGCTATCCGTTAGACGGATAGCTTTTTATTTATTAAAATAATATAAAATATTAATTAAATTTTGGATATTAATCTATAAAAAATATAAGTCTCATTTTTAAAAAACTATTTCAATTTTCTTAAGGCTTTTGTATTATAAATATAATAACGGTCAATATATCAGAAAATTCTCATAACTTTCCTGTTCATTAAAGGAGGAGAGTGTATGGAGCTACAAATATCAATAGATGAAAAGGCGAAAAATTTTTTATCAAAAAAGGGAAATATGATGACAATATCAAGTATATGTCTAGAAAGCTGTTGTGTTCCTATTCATGAAGTTGTAATCCAATATACAAAGCCAGAAAAACTTCAGATGTTTAAAGAAATAAAATTAGGAAATATTTCTCTTTTTATAGATAAAAAACTAGAGTTTAAAGATCGTGTTATTAAATTAAAACATTCAGGATTTGGTCCCTTCCAAACCATTCAAGTAGATGGATTGACAAGATTTTAAATATTAATCCTACATCTCTTATAACAAGCTATGGAGGTTTCAACGTGAATG
>CADBNU010000108.1 GCA_902796085.1 Heyndrickxia coagulans | reverse complement strand
TCATGGTTTCTCTTTAATAGCGATTAAAGATTAAAGGAGCCGTCAGATGATAAAAAAATGGTTGGACAAATTAGATATCCATTTGTTATTCATTATTTTCCTTCTAGCAATTATGAGCTGTATGACGTTAACGGCAGCTTATGAATTGAATTTTACGAATGAAAATTATACATATAAGCAAGTTGCATTTTATATCATTTCTATTGTTCTATTTTTTATCATAACAATAATCGATTTAGATATGATTAAATACTTTTCCTCCTATATTTATTTCATTTGCTTACTTTTACTTGTTGGAATTATTTTTTTAACAGGGTCTATCTCGAAGGAACTAAACGGAGCTCTTGGTTGGTACATTATTGGGCCAGTGTCTATTCAACCGGCTGAGCTTATGAAATTCGGTTTTATCATAATTTTAGCGAAAATCTTAGACAATCATAAATATAAAAAGAATAACTTAGGAAATGAGCTGGTTTTAATCTGTAAAATGGTCCTTTGTCTTTTACCAATCATGATCACATTGTTTTTCTATCCTGATTTAGGAAATATGTTAACCCATTTATCTATATTTATTTGCATGGTATTTGTTTCAAATATTCGCTTTCGAACGATATTCACCTTTATATTATCGATTCCGATGACATTGGGTGCAACCTTCGTTTATATTTATTTTCGTTATGAATCTTTCTTCTTCAATCATATATTAGGACTGCTTCCTGATCACGTTGCTAGTCGTTTTTATGGCTGGTTAAAACCAGAGGAATATCCACAATCTGCTCACCAAATGATTCAATCGATAACTCATATTGGTGCTGGCAATATAAATGGATACAAATTTGCCAAGGATTATAATCCCGAGATTCCATTAGCCTATTCAGACATGATTTTCTCTGTCATCGGCAGCGTATTTGGTTTTATTGGTTCTGCCTTTCTCATCATGTTATTCTTGTTATTAATTTATAAAGTTGTAACCATCTCATTATCTTATCATGAAAACTATGGAAAATATCTCGGTGCTGGGATTACGGGATATATTTTATTCCAAGTTTTTCAAAATATTGGAATGAGTGTTGGGATATTGCCAATTACAGGTGTCGCCTTACCTTTTATTAGTTATGGCGGTAGTGCCCTGATAACGGCGATGGTCACTTTAGGACTTGTTATGAATATGAAAGTGAATGGAAGACAGTATATGTTCAGAAATGAGAGTGCTTTAGATGGTTTTGAATAGCGCTACTTCCAATATAAAATAATAGGTTACCTCCACAGGAGATAACCTATCAAAACCAAAGTTATTCATCTACTAAAATATAGGTTGCTCGTACTGGTCCGTGGACACCAACAACACGGACCATTTCAATATCTGCACTATTACTTGGACCGGTGATAAAACTCACACAAGTTTCTATTTGTTCTCCATTAGCAATCCGTTTATGAATATGACTTGCTGCTTGCGTAAATCGGGGAACGACTGTACTTGTCGGAATGATCGCAATATAATCCTTCGGCATAATGGCTATTGAATGACCGTTATCCTTATTATTAAAAATGGTTACTGTTGCTGTCTCAGCTAAGGTTATATCGCTAAAAGTAATGCCAATGTCTGCTTGTTCAGCAATTCGTATATTTTCTTTCCCAATTGAATCATCCCAAATATGTACTTGCAAGTTCGGTTCAGAATTGTAAAATTCCGTTAATCCATATTCAACGTTACGATCGTCCTTTGCAGTTACAATTTTTTCACCACCATACGCCTTAATAGCTTCCTTCAACACTCGGACGAGCTCCTCTTTCTTTGTCCGTTTGACAGTAACCCCTATTTCCATTGCTTGTTCCGTAAGCATTTCAATTAATTGTTCTTTTGTTTTATCTTTATATTTTTCCGTTTGTGGTGTCACTTTCCAATTTGGGCGTTGAACCCTTTCTGTTTTGCGAGGACGACCAAGACTTTTGGCAATATGATTTAAGAATTTCTCCCGATTATATACCGTCATTACGTTTCACTACCTTTATCTCTATTTTTAAACCAATCACGGAATGTTTGTTTAGGAGGAACAGGCAAATCACGAACATCTGTCCAGCCCTTTAACGGTCCTGGTCCCTTTTTAATCACATCATCTTTTGCTAAAGGTTTTAATGTGGTATGAGCCAATTTTGTACTCATGTTGTAGATTGTTGGATTTCCTCCCCACATTCCTACACCTTTCATCATCAATTTCTCAGACAAGGGTGCTTTCTTTTCTTTTTCAACAATGGCTTGCCGATGCATGATTAACATTTCATGAAGGGGAATTTTTACTGGACACGCTTCAGTACAAGCACCACATAATGTAGAGGCGTATGGTAATTCTTTATGATCATCATAACCGTCTAATAATGGAGTTAACACTGCCCCGATCGGTCCTGGATAAACAGAATTGTAGGCATGACCACCAATGTGACGGTATACCGGACAAACGTTCATACACGCGCCACAACGTATACAATTTAATGCTTGTTGGAAAGCTGTCCCTAATATGCTTGAACGCCCGTTATCAACGATTACTAAATGGTAATCTTCCGGTCCATCTACCTCTTTCTCTGAACGTGCTCCAGTATAAGCTGTAATATAACTTGTAATTTTAGCACCGACGGCTGAACGGGTTAATAGACTAACTAATACTTCCATTTCTTCCCAAGTTGGTACAACCCGTTCCATTCCCATAACGGTAATTAGCGTATCTGGAACGGAATAAACCATATCTGCATTTCCTTCATTTGTCACAAGTGTAATGGTACCTGATTCAGCAATAGCGAAGTTACACCCTGTAATTCCGACATCCGCAGATAAAAAGTCATCTCGCAATTGCTGTCTAGCAAAGCGTGCCAACTCATCTGGATCATTAGATCCTGTATAACCACGTTTTTCCGCAAAAGTTTGTCGCATTTGTTCACGATCTTTGTGTAATGCCGGTGTAACAATGTGAGATGGTTGATCACCATCTAATTGTAGAATCCACTCACCAAGATCAGACTCAACAACTTCTGCTCCTGCCTCTTGAATAGCTTTATTTAACTTGATTTCTTCCGTTACCATTGACTTCGACTTTACGACTTTTTTAGCATTTTTTTGCTTGATAATCTTTTTAATATATTCATTCGCTTCTTCAGCCGTTGATGCAAAAAATACATTCCCACCACGCTTAGCAACATTTTCACTTAATTGCATTAAATAGTAATCAAGATTTTCAATCGTATGTGAGCGGATTTGTTGACCTAAACGTCGCCAATCTTCCCAATCTCCTAAAATTTCAGCTTGTGTTAAACGTCCAGTTCTAAAACGACCTTGTGCACTAGCGACTGCATGACGGGCAAAGTCATTTTGAATTCCTTCTTCAATTCGTTGTTTATAAGGTACTTCCTTTAACTTTAAACTCATACTTTTCTTCACCCCTTTAATTGACAGTATTTAGAATTTCAGTAATATGAAGGACCTGTACGTCTTTCCCTTCCCGTTGCATACGACCTCCAATATTCATAAGACAAGCCATATCACCGCCAACTAAATATTCTGCTCCCGTTTCAGAAACATGTTGCGATTTTTCTTTCACCATTTCTTGCGATATTTTTGAATTTTTCACCGAAAAAGTACCGCCAAATCCACAACAGTCATAAGCATGAGGAAGTTCAATCAATTCAACTCCTTTAATTTTTTCCAGGAGAATTTTAGGCTCATCTTTAACACCTAATAAACGGGTCATATGACAAGATGGATGATAAGTTACCCGTCCTTTAAATGTAGAACCTACATCTGTAATATTTAAAACATTTACTAAAAATTGGGTAAGCTCATATGTTTTAGCTG
>CADBNU010000107.1 GCA_902796085.1 Heyndrickxia coagulans | reverse complement strand
TTACCTGCGCAACAAAGTGATACATCATCAAAACACTTCACTAAAAAAAATCGTTATTTTTCAAGACATATAACAAGAGCAACTCGAGATAATAACGTTGCGATTAGCCTTCCCTTTTCAACATAGAGTGAGGTAACTTAAATCCATATATTTTCATCATAACCTAGTCTTTTTCCCTCTCTAGCAATTCAATAATTTTTGGAACGATCTTATTCAATTTTACTTATTTACTCGATAATTGTTTTTCAGCTTCAAGCAAGTCAACATCTCTTTCTAAATGCTCTGGAGTCCATGGGAGATAAACATCCGGATGAACAGCCACATCCAGTAAAGTTTTTCCTTTATCCATGGAATTTAAGCGAGAAGTCGGATAATAGAGTTCAAACCGATTATTCCATACTGCACATGTTATATTTCCATACCCATTGATTCCGTATGTCGGCCGACCGATAAGTGTCACTTTATCGGAATGCTTGCAAATATCCGCAAATACTTCCCCAGAACTACTACAATAACGATCAATTAACACTGCCACCTGTTTCGGCATTTTTTTCCCTTCAATTATCTTCGACACATTTGAATTGAATGCAACAAATCCTTTCCCTTTATTTTCCTCCCATTGATAGAGATAACTTGCAAGTGATTGTTTTGCTTTTTCATCTTTAATAGTTTGTAACTCTTTTTCAAAAGATTGTTTAATCCGTTCATAATTTTTTTCAGTACAATTAAATTTCATTGCATATTTTTCACTTAAATCAATTTGATTTTCACCTTCTGGAAATAAATACGGAATTATTGAATGGAAAGCAACATCACTACCGCCGTAATTTGTTCGAATATCAATAATCCAATTTTCGTATTGGATAAGATCTTCCATGTAATCATTTAATAATTTTTTTATTCCATCCGGATCCTTAAAATCTGTGAATGTTAATAAAAGCGTTGAATCATTATATTTTTCAATTTTATATGGAGGTGTATGGAGTTTTTTTTCATATTGATTGAATTCCATGGAAAATATAGAATCATCCGCTGTTCTTACTTCACATTGATAATATTTCTTTAGTATCGGTCGCCAGTCTTCTCTCTCTGCACCGTCTTCTCGCAATTCACGACGATGTTTATGAACAAGGACATCTATAGGGATATAATCGACTGAAATAAGTTCGTCCCCAACCTGTAACCGTTTTTCCCTTGTTACATTAGTAACAAATAACCGATTGTCATATCTTCTTACATTAAAGCCAATTTCATATTTTTGATTGGTTTTGTCGGTACTTACTTTTAAATAAACATGAGGATCTTGAAAATCTAGTAAATAATCATTAACGATCTCAGAGAATAAAGTGGTATTGAGCGCATTGTTCCGTTCTAAACTCCGAATTCGTTTCTTATAATCGTTTGGTCTGTCGCACCCGATTTTGTCAATATAGCCGGCATAATCATGATGCATAACTTCAACAATTTCTTTGAAAATTTTTGAATACATCACTGATCACTCCATTTATGTTTGTTAACAATTTCATATTAACACAAAGGGATTACTTTGTTTCATCTCAAGCTGAACTAAAAAAGAAGTGCAATATGCCAGCAGAGATATGGCTAGTGCACTTCTTTTATCCTAATTTTCAATTTCGATATGCGATTTACAAAAAATTTTTCCTTCACTTGAAAGACGAGTGTTGGACAAAATGCTTCTTATTCAACAATACCAACTTCATTAATATCTACATTTACATCAATCTTTACTTTTAAGTCCTCATAATATTCATCCCGCCATTTATCATAATCAAAATCTCGATTTTTTGACTTAATTACTCTACCAAAACCAATCGGATCGATATCGAGTTCCTTAAATTTGTTAACTAGTTCTAAGCCTCTTTTATTTATTTCTTCTTCAAATTTCTTCTCAAGCTTTTTAAACGTTTTATCTTTAACCCCATTACCTGTATATTCATTAATAACACCATGTAGGTCAATTTTTACTGTTACTTCATAAGGAGGGGAAGCTTCAGTCAGATGAAACTCACGCTTCGAAAGAATATTTTGAATGACTGCCTTCTGTCCATCAATTTCAAGATCTTGCCAGCCATTACTATGTTCATCGTCTAACAATTAGAAAAAAAAAGCTTCTTCCATTGAAATTTGATGCACTAACTTTCCATATCTAAAAAAACCAACACCAATTATTTCAAGTTCTTTCTCACTTTCTTTCCTTATGATCGGAACATAAGGGG